>CAYRAC010000037.1:0-14905 GCA_964422045.1 uncultured Steroidobacteraceae bacterium | reverse complement strand
CGCTTGCTGACCAAAACTTGGTAGACGCCAAGATTCCCACAATCCAATTCGAGCGCGCATGCGGCCAAGTACAGCCGCCAGACGCGAAAGGTCGCTTCGCTCACGCACTCGAGTACCTCATCGTAGCGGTGCTCGAGCCGATCGACCCAGGCCCGAACTGTCAGCGCGAGGTGGCTGCGCAGCGATTCAACGTCTTCAATCTCAAACTGTGCGCGCTCCATCAGCGTCAGCAGGTTGCCGGCACAATCCAGCTGGGCATCCGGAAAGACGTAGCGATTCACGAACTGCGTCGAGGAGTTCTTGTTCCAGCCGCCCGGCTCGTGCGTAACACCTTCGTTCAAGAAGAGCCCGCCGGATCTGAGTGCGCGGTGCACGGTCGCAAAATAAGCAGGCAGGTTCTTCAAGCCCACATGTTCATATAACCCGACGCTCGCTACTTTGTCGAACGAGTCCCGCGGAAGGTCTCGATAATCCTTCAGTTCCACGGTGACCCGGTCCTCGAGTCCCGCCTCGGCAATGCGCTGACGTGCGACGCTGAGCTGCTTTTCGCTCAAGGTGATGCCGTGCGCGTAGACGCCATACTGCGAAGCGGCGTGAATCAGCAGCGCACCCCAGCCGCAACCGATGTCGAGGAACCGCTGATTGGGTCGCAGCAGAAGCTTGCGGCACACATGATCGAGTTTTGCGTCTTGCGCCTTCTCCAAGCGGTCGCCGGGTTCATCGAAATACGCGCACGAATAGACCAACGATTGACCGAGCCACAATCGATAGAAGTCGTTGGATATGTCGTAGTGAAAACGATTTGCCGCACGATTCTCCTGTTTCGAGTGGTCCCTGACTTCGCTTCCCCGGCGAGGCACGTGCTCGCCGAAGGCCGCCGCCGGCCGCGGGTTGAGCGCGCGTAAGCGAAGCGCCTGAAGCAGCGCCGTGGGCCTCTCGCGCAGAGGAATCTGCAGCGTCTGCAAATGGTTTTTGAGCCTGAGCGCAGCGTAAAAATCGCCTTCAATATCGGCATCGCCGCGACAGTAAGCCTCGGCCAAACATAAACCTCCGCCCAAGACCATCGCGGCAATAACCTCGGGATGGCGCAGCACCAATACAAAGGGCGCCTCGGTGGAGCGCGCTGGGATCGCCGCCCCCACCGAGAGGCGATCGCCGTTCCACAAGCGAACCGCCATGGATTCGGGATAGCACCGAAAAAGTTGCCGCAACAGTGCGGCGGCAAGTTCCATTCCACGGACCGCGCCCGAGACGATGGGCGGGTCACATCGGGAATCAACACTCTCGCGCGGCCCTCGAGGCTCTTGTTGCGGCCAATCGCACGACGCGTCAACGAGCGATGGCCAATTACTCTTCATGCAATGCCCCGAGGCGTCGTCCATCGCCTCCGGCCAAGACAGTCACCCAAATTCTGCGTTGCTTTCTGATATATCCTCGACACCGGGTAGGTATGCATTCAGTTGGAAGGCTGAGCGAGCGTATAGCGCGGTTCCGGGTTGGGGAATCCGCCGCGCACAGTAGCGGCATTACCGGATAACAGGTATTTCTCTGACCGGGGGCGAGCGAGCCTAAACTACGTCAAGGCTGGAGGCTGATGTTCATTCAGCCCGAGCTAGCAGCCGCGACGCTGCTATTTTTTCGGTCCCGGGGCGGCCGTTTTTAGATCGACGTCTAGCTTCGGAATGCCAAACTGGCCTTCCAGCTTGTGCAATTTGTCGAGATCGATCGCGCCGACGATATTCACGATCGTGAATTGGCGCGGTTCGCTCGCGATCAGGGCGAGACCGATCGCCTGATTCTTATCCAGCATGATGAAAATATCGACATCCGTGTGAGACTTGCGGCTGTGAGTCTCCAGCAGGCGATTCCAAGCCGGTGGCGACAGCTGGTTTCTCACCGCGTCGATGTCGCTTTGCAGGTAGGCTGCGTCCTGGTCGAAGGTATAACTTCGCACGTAGATGCCCTGGAGGCCCTTGAGGACTTCCTTGGTTGCGGCGTCTTGCGGGTCGTTGCCGTCCAGGAAACGCCCGGCCATCGCGAGCAGTGAGGGGTCAAGCGTAATGTTCACGGACTCCGTTGCCTTTTGCGCCAAGGCAGAAAATTCAGGCAGCACCAATCGTGGGTTGGGTGCCGCCCACGCGAGGCTCGGCACGAGCCACAGCCACCAAAACGACCCTCTGCGCTGCCTCATACGACGCTTTCTCGCTTGCACGTTAGGCGCCTGGGTTCTCTTCGGGCGCCGCGGACTGGATTTTGACCGCCTGATACGCCAAATCCAATTTCTCGCTGGTCACGCGCAGGGCTTCGATCACTTGTCGCCGTGCCTCGAGGCCGCTCTCACGATTTCGCTGCTCCTGCACATGCTGGCGTACGCCGACGGCAACCAGGAGCGATGCCGCAAGACTCACCGTCAACCACGCCGCCGCGCGCCGGCCTGATCGTGAACCATTCACCGATCCGATACGACCGATCAGCGCTTGCGAAAACTCATCGCGCGGTGCCACAGGGCGAAGCGCGGCCCGCAAATGAGATTCGAAATGCTCGCTCACCGTGAGTCTCCTTCGTAGCGCGTCTGTCCGGCACCCGGGGTATTTGACCGCAACATGTCGAGCGATCTTTTCAAATGGCTCTTGACCGTGTTGATCGGCATGTCGAGCGTGCGCGCAATATCGATGGGATCCAAATCCTCTTGAAAGCGCAGCAGCACGACCGCTCGCGCCGGCGGCGTCAACTGCGACAGTAGGTTCGAAATATGTCGATGCAACAAGGGATCGCCGCTCTCGACGGCGCTCAGACTCAGCGCTGCCTCGTCCAAGGGTTCGGTCTGCAGACGTGATCGCCGGCGCAATTGATCGATGGCGCGGTGCGTGCTCACCTTGCGCAGCCAGAAAGCGAGGTGCTGACTCGATTCGATGATCTTGATGTTCGCGCTCAGTTGCATGAATACGTCTTGAGTCAAGTCTTCGGCCGCTTCGCGCGCTCCCAGCATGCGCAAGGACAGGCTGTAGACGGAGCGCTGATGAGCTCGAACCAGAAGCGCGAGCGCCGAGCGATCGCCCAGCCGTGCCTTGCTGAGCTGCGCGTCGAGAAAAGCCGGTTCCTGTTCATCCGACACCGGCCGCTACATCAGCAAATGGGCCTGGCCCACCGAGAATTTCTCTAGGTGCAGTTGACGTTCGATCCGCGGCAAGTCTTCGATCGCGATCGAGCCGACGATATTGATGATGGTGAATTCGCGCGGTTCGCTCGCAATCAGCGCAAAGCCGTTCGTGCGGTTGTTATCGAGCAAAATGTACATATCGACATTCTCGCTCTTTTTTCTGTCGTGGACCTGCATCACCTGGCTCCACCCGGGGGCCGACAACTGCTGCCTCACCGCCTCGATATCTTTCGTGGAGTACGCAAAGTCGGTGGCAAATTGGTAGCTGCGAATTTCGATCGATTGGATTCCTGACAGGACCTTTTTGGTGGCCGCGTCGTCCGCATCTTTGTCGTCGAGCATCGTTCTCGCGATGCGCAGCAGCCAGGGATTGAGGCTGAGATTCACTGACTCCGTCGCCTTTGCAGCAAGTGGACTGAAGTCCGGCAACTTGAGCGAGGCGTCGTGCGCTTCGCCCAGTATCGGAAGCATCAGACAGACCAGTGCGATTACACCCGGAAGACTTTTCATGGACGGTTCTCCTAGTAGGGCTTTACGGACGGCTTGCAATTCAAGCCTTAATAGGAATACGTTCCCGGGGCCGACGCAGGGTGCAGCAACTTCCCAAGGGGCCGGCGGCTAAGAGCAAACAAGTGTGGTTATGCATTAACATTCAATCAGTTATGCGCATATCGAAGAAACACGATTAGGTACCGCGTGACCACGACACACCACGATCATCAGGACGTTCCATCGGATCCGGCACTGCGTGTAAAGGCGCTCGAAACCCTGCTGGTGGCCAAGGGCCTGGTCGATCGTTCGGCACTCGATGCCTTGATCGATGTCTACGAACATAAGGTTGGTCCCCGCAATGGTGCCTTGGTGATTGCCCGCGCATGGGCGGATCCCGCGTACAAACAGCGTCTGCTCGAGAATGGTACTGCGGCGGTGGGCGAATTAGGCTACTCAGGCAATCAAGGCGCGGACATTAGAGTCGTCGAAAACACTGTTGCGGTGCATAACATCGTCGTCTGCACGCTGTGTTCGTGTTACCCCTGGCCGGTATTGGGACTGCCCCCTGTCTGGTATAAATCGGCGCCGTATCGTGCGCGCGTGGTGATTGATCCCCGGGGAGTCTTGCGGGAGTTGGGTACCGAGGTGCCATTGGATGTCGAGATTCGCGTGTGGGACAGCACGGCCGAGCAACGCTATCTGGTGCTCCCGGAACGGCCGGCAGGAACCGACGATTGGAGCGAGGAGCAATTGGCTGCGCTGGTCACCCGCGATTCGATGATCGGTGTCGCCAAGCTTGCGGCGCCCGGTGCGCCCGCATGAACGGCATCCACGACATGGGCGGAATGCAAGACATGGGCGCCATCGGCTATGAGAGAACGGAGCCCGTTTTCCACGCGCCGTGGGAAGCGCGCATCTACGCGATATCGAACGCCGTCCAGGCCACGGGAAAATTGCAACTCGGGTTCCGTCCGCCGATAGAGAGCATGCCGCCGCTCGAGTATCTGCGCAGCAGTTATTACGAAAAATTCTACGTATCGATCACCGAGCGCTTAGTCGCTAGCGGGCTCGTGAGTCGAGCGGAACTGGAACTCGGGATACCGCAGGCCGGCAGCGCGCGCTCGGACTTGGCGCTCTCGCCGGCAGCCGCGGTCGCAGCCATGCTGAGGAACCCCCCGACCCGCCGCGACCTCCCCGTGGCGGCGCGTTTCCATGTCGAAGATCGGGTGCGGGCGCGTAACATTCATCCGGCTACTCACACCCGCCTACCCCGCTATGTCCGCGGAAAGTCCGGCAGCATCGCGCGCGATCATGGCGTCTTCGTCTTCTCGGATACGAGCGTCTACGGCCAAGGTGAGAAGCCGCAGCACCTCTATTCCGTCCGGTTTGCCGCCCGCGAAGTGTGGGGCGAGCAGGCGGCACCGCTGGATTCGGTGTACTTGGATCTTTTCGATGACTATCTTGAAGCCGTCTGAATTTCCCGAAGAGGCCGAACGTGCCGCGCTGGCAAACGCTCGCAACGGCGCACGGGCCGTGTTTGCGGAGCCGTGGCAGGCTGAGGCGTTTGCGCTTGCCGTGAAGCTCGCCGAGCACGGGCATTTCACGTGGAAGGAATGGGCGGCAACTCTCGCCGATGAATTAAGGACCGCCGTCGATCGCGGCGAGGTGGATGACGGTTCCAATTACTATCGGTACTGGCTGGCGGCCCTGGAGAAAATGGTCACGGCCAAGGGGCTCGTCAATCGAGCGGCGTTGGACACGTGCAAGGAAGCGTGGGCGGATGCCTATCGGCGTACGCCGCACGGCAAACCGGTCGATCTGAATCCGGACGCGTGACCCCTACGGCAGATTCAACTGCGACGCTTGATCAGGAAGTGATACAGCAGCAGTACGACGACGGCACCCACGACTGCCACCACCATGCTGTAGATATTAAGTCCGGTCACTCCGCTCATGCCAAAGGTGCTGAACAGCCAGCCGCCTACGAACGCACCAACGACTCCCAGGAGAATATCGAGAAAGATTCCTTCACCGGTCTTATTGATGATCTTACTGGCGATGAAACCCGATAAAAGACCGAGAACGATCCACGCGAGAAATGACATAGGGACACTCCTTTCTTATTAACGTTATGCCGCGATCCTAGCAGAACGCAACGCGTAATAGACACGCCCGCTCCGTGTCTAGAGCAACGGACAGACGATAGTGACAATAAGCGTTGTCAACTGAGGACTTAAGAGCGCCTGGTGAATTCGCGCAGTTTTTCGAGTCGATCTGGCGAGGAGTCATTCGGCCCGAGGAACTGCAGCATCGAGTCGCCGTCATGCGAGTTTTCCGCGATCACCTTCAGGGCAACGAGAACCGGCGTGGCGAGAATGACGCCGGCAATGCCCCAAAACATGCCGCCGAACCACAAACCGAGAAATATCAGTAACGGGTTCACGTCGAGGCGTCGGCCCACCAAGAGGGGCTGCACAACCTGCCCTTCGAGGACCGCGAGTCCCAGGTAGCTCGCCGACACACCGAGTGCGTGTCCCAAGCCGTCGAATGACACGATCGCGACTAATGTCAGCGTGAGCAGCGTCGCCGTCGCGCCGGCGTACGGGATGAAATTCAGAGTTGCTGCGAGCGCTCCCCATAGATACGGCGTGGGCATTCCCCACGCCATCATGACCAGAGTGGTCGCAATTCCCAAACCTAAATTGATGCAAGCCGTGGTCACGTAGAATTGACCGACCTCGGCTCGAACGTTTTCGATATATTTTTGCACGTGATGCGACTTCAGGTGATCCACAAACGCCGCCGTCATGCGCGCGGCCATCGGCGGCCCCCCGGCCAGCAGGAATAGCGTAATGATCACAAAAGTGGCGCAGCCCACCGCCGAATCGCGCACCGTCGCCAGGACTTCGCTCGAAATGCTCTCTTGGGCCACTACCGCGGGCGCGCGCTCGGAAGCATTCGCGACGCCGACGTGGCCGGCACGATTCGTCAGCTCCTCGATGTGGCTCATGATCCGCGCGATCGGCGTAAACTTCTTTTGTATCACCGATAGGGTGTGCGGAGCCGATGCGTACCATTGCTGACTGGGAGTCCACACGAGGGCGACCAAGCCGGATACGGCTGCCAGGGCGATGACCAGAATGAGCACCGCGCCGAGACTTCGCGGCAGGCCCAAGCGGTGCAGTCCCTCCACGGGACTTGAAAGGATGAGTCCGGCAAGTAACGCGAGCGCAACGGGAATGAATGCGCTATGTCCGATATACAGAAGGCCACCGATCAGAAACAGCAGAATGCCCTTGCCCGCGCTGAAGTCCCGAACGCCTGCCAGCGTCTTCGGTAGCCGGTCGAATTTCGAAGGGCCTGTCGTCGCCACGCACGCCTACCAACGCACGGCCGGGCCGTACACGAGTTCAGACCGTGCCCGCGCAGGGTCTAGATTCGGCGCGGACCAACGAGAAACGCGATGACCGCGCCGATCAGAAAGACCACGAACAGAATCTTGGCGATTCCAGCCGCGCCGGCGGCGATACCACCGAATCCGAACACTGCTGCGATGAGGGCGATGATCAAGAAAACGACGGCATAGTGAAGCATGGCTGATCCCTGGTTTGGTTGTTGCGTCCGGGCGCCTCAGCGCCTGATACAACCATACTCGTCGTCGCGCACTGGCCATACTCAATGAGACCTCCACGCAGCGTGGGAATTACCTGACGCGAACCCGCTGTAGGGCTGCTCCTACAGTCAAACGCGAGACGCCGAATCTTGCGACCCACTATAAAGGGTGCAGGATGTTGCGCAGGGAAGTCGCTGCAATTGATCACAGACTCGGGAAAAGGGATCCATCATGTCACGCGTACTCATTGCCGATGATCACGCCGTAGTGAGAGCCGGTTACAAGCAGTTCTTGGAAGCGGACCCGAGCATTGCCGATGTGGGCGAAGTAGCGACCGGCAATGCGACTCTCGATGCGCTGCGCCGCAAAGAGTGGGACTTGGTGTTGATGGACATCCATATGCCTGATCGCAGCGGGCTCGATATCTTGAAGCACGTGGTCACGGGCTATCCAAAGGTGCGGGTGCTGATCATGAGCGGACTACCCGAAGAGCAATACGCGCGCAACGTCTTGCGGGCCGGCGCGAGCGGTTATTTGTCGAAGGGCGGCAGCTCGGAAGAATTCCTGAAGGCGGTGCACACCGTGCTGGTCGGGCGACGCTACGTCAGCGCCTCTCTTGCCGAGGCGATGGCCTCGGACCTGGACGATAAGCGAGATCAAAGCGAGCCGCTGCACGCGCAGCTTTCGCAGCGCCAATTCCAAATATTCTGCAAGCTGGCAGCCGGAGCGGCGGTAACGGACATCGCCCGGGAGTTGAGCCTGAGCGCAAAGACCGTCAGCACTTACCGCAGCCGCATCTTGGAGAAGATGGGATTTTCAACGAATGCCGACATCACCGCGTATGCACTGCGGAATGGAATAATTCAGTAGCGCAACGCCTCGTGCCATACTTGGCGCCGAGGTGCGCGTTTCATGAACAAGCCCGGTGGCTCGAATTCGGGACGCGTCGCGCAGAGTGGCCTGGCTCGCGATTTCGGCGTTGCCTCGCCCGCTGCGGCGCGGCGCGCGGTATTGCGCTGGCTGGCGGCGAGCGGCGCCGCTGCACTCGCATTGCGTGCCGCAAAGACCTACCCCGCGCCGCTTAACTATCTGCGCGGGGTTCAGTTCACCGACTCAGCGGGTCAGGTGCGCTTTCATACGGTATTTCCTGCCTGCTACCCCGGGCGCTATCCGCATCTGCATGTGGAGATATTCAGGCGACATCGTGTTCGCGTCGAGTTCTGTTGCCCAACTTGCGGAGCAAACGCTGACTTTGACGGGCGATCCGACCAGCGGTTATACCGGCGCGGTGCACATCGGCGCCTGAGAATGTCGATCTATGCCGTCTGCCGCCGATACAGCCGCGGACGCCACACCGCCAAAATTATGTTAACGATCGATAGTCCCAGGAGCAGCCACAGTCCGCCCCATTCGCCGTGTAGGATCTGCGCGAGTTGCGCCCCGTCGACCCGACCCGACACGGCAAGAGCGGAGAGTTCTGCCGCGCGCCGTGCGCCCGCTCCGACCGTGAGCAGCGTTCCTTCGAACATGCTGATGCCGAGAAGCGCCTTCATCCACGCCCACGCTGCATTTTTGTAGCCGTCATGGGCCGCAATCGCGAGTAGCCCGCTGATCAAGACCAGGGCAAGCGACGGAACGAGCAGCCAGCGTGTGATCGAAGCGATATCCTGCCTCACCGCCGCGTAAGCGACGAGAGAACGGGATGGCGCGGGCGCGTGGGCCACCAGGATCAGGCAAGCGGCAAAGGAACCCACGACGCCTACCGCACCGACCTCATGGAGCAGCTTGAGTAGCTTCCTCACGGCGTCGACATTGCTCGGGCGGGCATCTTGTATGGTTACCACCCGGCGCGCGGCATCGCAAGTCAGGCCGGCGTGCCCCGGCTTTCGGGCAATGGCCGCTGGACAGTGGATGTGCTATTGGTGGGTTCTGTACTGATGTGTAGGACATTCCTTGTTCGCCAATTCGTGCAACCCGGCCGGGCGGTCCAATCCGTGAGCGCGCCGGTTCGGGCGCTGGCGGAAACGCTGGTGGGTCGCGACGGCCCCCCTGCCCGCGCCTTCGACAATCTGATCCTGACGCTTATCGTGCTCAGCGTCGTGTCGGTTGTATTGCAGGCGACCACCGCTCTGCCCGGTTGGGCCGCCCAAATGCTGCGGATCACGGAGTTTGTCGTAGTCGCGGTCTTCACATTCGAATACCTACTTCGCATCGTGGCGGCGCCGCACAAGCTTGCGTTCGTTTTCAGTTTCTACGGCCTCGTCGACCTGATCTCGATCGCACCCTTCTATCTCGCACGACTCGATGTGCGCTATGTGCGGATCCTGCGCCTGCTGCGGTTGCTGCGCGTACTGAAATTGCAGCGCCGCATTCTCGAAACGACGGTAACAGAGCGCACACGCGAACTCGCGGAACGTAACCTCGCGCTCGTGCAGGCGCAGCAGCAGCTCACGGCTGAACTGGATATCGCGCGAGCGTTGCAGATCGCCATTCTGCCGTCGGCATTTCCGGCAAAACCGGGTTGCGACGGTGCTGCGCGCATGGTTCCGGCCAGCACCATGGGCGGTGATTTCTATGACTTCATCGAGCTTCCCAACGGGCAAGTCGGACTGGTCATGGCGGATGTTTCCGGCAAGGGTGTACCGGCGGCTTTCTTCATGGCGGTGTCGCGCACCAACCTGCGCGAACTGGCGATGCGCCATCCCGACCCCGGCGACTGTCTGGCGTGCGCCAATGAGGTTCTGTGCACGCAAAATCCGATGGATTTGTTCGTCACTGTCTTTTACTGCATCTTCGATCCGGCGACCGGGATATTGCGCTACGCCAACGGCGGTCACAATCCGCCCCTGGTGAGGCGCGCGGGAGGTTCGCTCGAGATGTTGGATCAGATGGGTGGGCTGGTTTTGGGCGCAATGCCGGGGGTTACTTACTCGAACCACCAGGTGCAGCTGCGGCACGGCGACCGGCTCGTGCTCTACACCGATGGCGTAACCGAGGCATTCAACTCAGCCGAAGAAGCCTTTGGCATGGAGCGGCTCATCGGCGAAATCAGCGCGCACGGCGCTGGGTCCGCATCGGAGCTCGTCGATCGGATCTGCCGCAGCGTCGCGAATTTCGCCGGCGATGCTCCGCAATCCGACGACATCACCCTCACGGTGCTCGCGTGGTACGCGTCGTGACCGTAGGCGTTCGTCTCGAATCGGCGGGCCCGATCACGCTTATGGTCGCTGTGGGCCGGCTGGATTTCGGTGCCTGCGCGGGCTTCCAATTGGCGATCGATAAGGCCTTGGCCGGTGCGGGAACGCCAGCGGCGGCTGTGCTCATCGACTGTGCCGGGCTCGATTACGTATCGAGCGGCGGTTTGCGGGTCTTTTTGCAATCGATGCGCGCCGCCCAGCGCGCAGGCATTAAGTTTGCGCTGTGCACGCTCAAGCCCGCGGTCGCCGAGGTATTTGAACTCAGCGGCTTCAGCCGCATCATCCCCGTCCACCCGGACCGCACCGCCGCTCTTGCACAAATGCCATGAACGAGCGCCATACGACGGTACTGAGCGATGCGGCCCAATTGCCGGCACTGACCCAATTTCTCCAGGATTTCTGGTCGGCCAACCAGCTGCCGGCGACCGAGGCGCCGAAATTCGAGTTGGCACTCGAGGAGGTCTTCATGAACGTCGTAATGCACGGTTCGCAAGCAAGCCAGCCGCGGGTCGACGTGCATCTGGCGCTTTCCTCGGCAGGCATTACGCTGGTCGTCGAGGACGAGGGACCGGCCTTTGATCCGCTGTCGGTGCCGCCCCCGGACCTGGCGGCAATCGAGCAGCGCCCGGTGGGCGGCCTCGGGGTATTTCTCGTGCGGCAATTGATGGACACGGTCGAGTACCAACGCGTGAGGTCACGCAATCGACTGCGTATGACCAAGCGGATATGAGCAAACCCGGGTTCGAGATACGGCTCGGGTCGGCAGGCGAAGTCGTTATGAGCGGACGTCTGGACGCAACCCAGTGCGATGCGGCTCTGCAGTTCTTGAATGCGGTGGCCGAACCACGGCTGATAGACCTTGGCGGACTCGAGTACATCGCGAGTGCGGGGCTGCGCGTGATTCTGCTCACGCAGAAGCGCTGCAAAGCAGCGGGTACCAAGTTAAGGCTGATCAACGCCGCGGGTCCGGTCTACGATATTTTCCACTACGCCGGCTTCGACCAAATTCTCGATATCAGCCGCGCGGGGGCCTAGCAGAATCGCCGTGACCACGACGTTGTTGATTCGCGCACCGATTGCCCTTGCGCCCGTGCTGCTGTTCTTGGCGGCGCTCGTGCACGCTGACAGCTATAAGTTGGTTCGACTGCGAACCGTATTGGCGCTGCTCGCCGCGGGTGCCGCTGCAGCGGGCGCGAGCTATGCCGCCAACTTCTACTTGTACGCACAGTTCGCAGGCAACTTCGACGCCTATTCACGCTTCGTATCGCCGTGGATCGAGGAGGCCCTGAAGGCGGCGCTGCTGGTTTACTTAATTCGTGCGCGGCGCGTCGGTCTGCCGGTGGACGCCGGCATAGCGGGCTTCGCCATCGGTACCGGCTTCGCTCTCGTCGAGAACTTGTACTATCTCGCCTCGCGTCCGGACACCGCCATCGCGATTCAGGTGATCCGCGGCTTCGGCACCGCGATCATGCACGGCGGCACTGCGACGGTCCTCGCGATCATCTCGGTCACGCTTTACGAGCGGCGGCTGAACAGCGGTCTTTACCTCTTCCTGCCGGGATTCTTGGCGGCGGTGGCGATCCACAGCGGCTTCAATTACCTGCTGGTGCGGCCTGTCGTGGCGACGCTGGCCATTTTGCTGGTTTTGCCGCTGATCATCTATGCGGTGTTTCAAAACAGCGATCGCTCGTTGCGGAACTGGCTCGACGAGGACCTCGACTCCAAGGTTCAGCTGCTCGATTTGATTAATTCCGGCACGTTTCTTGAGAGTAACGCGGGACGCATGCTGCAGACCCTGCGCAGCCGATTCCGCGGGGAGGACTTGGCGGACATGCTCTGCCTACTGCGACTAAATGGCGAACTCGCCCTGCGGGCCAAAGGGGTGTTGCTGCTGCGCGAGAGCGGTATCGAGGAGCCCCCGGTCGATGCGGAAACCCGAGACAAGCTGGCGGAACTCAATCAGCTGGAGCGGGCGATCGGCCTCACCGGGATGCTTGCCGTGCGTCCGCTGATCACGGCCACCGGTAAGGATATTTGGCAGCTGAGGCTCCTGGGACGTTAGCAAGGTCGGTACGCCGGCAAATCCGTGTTTTAACCGCCGACCCGATAACCTATGATGGTCAACATAACGATAAGGGAGACCGATAGGTGGGAAAAGCCCGACTTATCCATCCATGTGGAGCCAACTTTTGCGGCTCTCACGTGTAATTGTGTATCCGGAAACAGATTTGGAACTGGTGCAACGTTACCGAGGCGGTGACCGGGCCGCCTTCACGGAATTGGTAACCCGCTACCAGACGCCGATCTATAACGCAGCGTTCGGTGTGCTGCATCGGGCCGACGATGCGCTCGACATCACCCAGGAAGTATTTCTCAAGGTGGCGCAGCGATTGGATGAATATGACCCGCGATTCAAGTTCTTCAGCTGGATCTATCGGATTGCGCTCAATGAGTCGCTCAATTTACAGCGTCGCAACAACCGCAAGGCACCCCTCGATGCCGAATCCGGTGTGCCGGCCGCCGATGGCGCCAATCCCGAAAAGCAGGTAAGCGATGCACAGCTGTCACGAAGAATTCAGAGCGCGATGACACGCCTGCCGGAAAACGACCGAATCGTGCTTTCGCTGCGGCACTTTTCCGAATGCAGCTATCAGTCCATCGGACAGATCCTTGATCTGGACGAGAAGACGGTGAAATCGCGCCTGTTCGAGTCGCGGCAACGATTGCGGGCGCTCCTCGCGGACTTGGAGTCGCACTGATGCAGCGTACCGAGCTGATGCAGCTGATGCACGAGGTCCTCGACGGTGAGGCCTCAGCGCAAGATGCACACGAGCTCGACCGGGTATTGGCGGCCGACCCGGAAGCGCGCACTGAATTTGAGCAGCTGCGGCGCTTCTTCGCGGGTCTAAACGCCATAGCAAAACCAGGACCCTCTCAGGAGTTGCTCCCCGGAGTTCTCGCCAACTTGCCGCGCCACTCGATGCGTCGTCATCGATTGCGCCAACTTTTCGCACCACGGCGTGTACTTGTTTCAGAATCTGGACGACTCCGGGGCATCCCCCCGATCAGAGACGCAAGAGCCCAGCGAGTATTTGTCGAACCCAACATAAGGAACGCAGAAATGAGCGAACAGCCCAGCGGATTATCAAGCAAGCGCAAACTCTGGATCGGGGCCGGTGTTGCCGCGGTCGCAATTGTCGTTGCGGCACGGTATTTCGACTTGCCACCGAGTCACGACATGTCTGGAACGATCGCACCCGCGAATCGCTCGGTAGCTGCACAGCCTGGGGCAGGCGACGTCAACGGAACCTCGACGACGGATGCACAGACCACCCAAAACGGGGTAGTTGCCGGTTCGTCCGACTCGGCTGCGCGCGATGCGGCTGGGCGCGCCGACTCGGCTGCGCGTGATGCCGCTGCTCGCGATTCGGCTGCGCGCGATGCGGCTGGGCGCGCCGACTCGGCTGCGCGTGATGCGGCTGCTCGCGATTCAGCTGCACGTGATGCGGCCGCGCGGAGCGACTCGGCCGGGCGACCGGTCTCCCAGTAACCACTATAAAAGCGAAACGTGATCATCGCCGCCGGCTGTATCGCCGGCGGCTTTCGATTGGGAGACCGGTTTCGTATGTTGATTGGGATGGCACGGGTCGGGAAGCGCGTGCTGCTTCGCAGCGGACTCATGAGCTTATTGCTGACCGGATATGCTGCTCTCGCAGATACGAGTCCCGTCAACATTTCGGGCGTACAGACCAAGGACCTTAAGCTCTATTACTATTACTATTTGAGCTTCCTCGAGCCGCATGCCGTGCGTACCTACACGAATTCGCTCGCTTGGCAGCGCCGAATCTTTGGATGGGAGCCGTCCGAGCCGACGACGGTTCTGTTGCGGGATTTCTCGGACTACGGCAACGCCGTCGCCGGCGTGGCGCCGCACGACGTGCTCGAGTTCGACGTTGCCCCCCTTCCGCATACGTTCGAGACGTTCCCGGCAAGCGAGCGCATGTACTCGCTGATGAACCACGAACTGATTCACGAGGTGCAGGGCGACATCGCCAACACACAAGATCGATTCTGGCGGCGGTTTTTTCTAGGCAAGGTTGCCGCCGAGCCAAAACACCCCGAATCGCTGTTGTACAGCTACCTTACGATCCCGCGCAGCACGGTCCCACGCTGGTATTCGGAGGGCAACGCCGTGTTTTTCGAGACCTGGATGGGAGGCGGCTTGGGCCGCGCGCAGGGCGGCTATGACGAGATGGTGTTCCGGGCGATGGTGCGCGACGATGCCCACTTCTATGACCCGTTGGGCCTCGAGTCCGAGGGCCGTAAAATCAGTTTTCAAGGTACGGCCAGCGCCTACCTCTATGGCACTCGCTTCGCAAGCTGGCTGGCATACACGTATTCACCCCAAACGCTCGTTGCCTGGACACGCCGTGATGAGGGCAG
>CAYRAC010000036.1:0-14958 GCA_964422045.1 uncultured Steroidobacteraceae bacterium | reverse complement strand
GTTGACTACTACGCGGACGGGACGATGGTGTCCGAAGGCAGGCTCGGCGGAGAGCTGGCCGCCGCGCTCGTTTTTACCCTCGAGGGAATTGCAACGCCAAACGACTACCAGCAATTCCTGAGTGTGTTTTGGAAGCGCAGCGGTCAGTTTGTTTTCTGTTGCTCGCGGCGCGTTGGTGGAAAGGGTGATCGTTCCGTCGAGAAAGTCCAAATCTCAGGTGACAGCGTGCGCCTCGACGGAAAGCAGTACGTTCCGAGCACTGACGCGCTGTGTTGTCCCAGTAAATCGTACGTTCAGCGCATTAAGGTGGAAGGGCCGCAGTTAGTCGTGGCGCCAGGACGCTCTAACTGACATGCAAGCAACCGCCACACCCGGCTATTCGCGAACGCCGCTCGCAAAGAAACTCGGCTTCAAGGAACGCAGCACCGCTTATCTCATCGATGCGCCCAAAGAATACCCTCGACTTGTCGACCCGCTGCCGCCGGGAGTGATATTCGAAAGCCGACTGAATGAGCGTGTCGATATAGTTCACGTTTTCGCAACGCGGCGCGCGGCGCTTGCCAGGCACCTGTCCAAGTTGCGAGCGGCAATCAGGACCGACGCCGCCGTATGGGTGTCATGGCCGAAGAAGGCATCGAAAGGTCCGACGGACATTACAGAAGGCGCCATTCGCGAAGTGGCACTGCCGATCGGCTTCGTCGATATCAAGGTGTGCGCCGTGAGCGATGTCTGGTCGGGACTCAAGCTCGTCATTCGAAAGGAACTCAGATGAATGCGCGAACCATCCATCTCGAAACGCCGTGATGCTTCACCTCGTTGAATTCATTGCCACGTTCACGGCGGCGATCTTCGCCGGCGCGGCGCTGTACATCAATCTCGTGGAACATCCGGCGAGGCTGAGCGTGGGCACGAGCGCCGCGATGCTGGAGTGGGCGCCGAGTTATCGCCGCGCCACCTGGATGCAGGCGCCATTGGCACTGGTCAGCTTTGTATGCGGCCTCGCATCCGCTTGGATGGGAGGCGGCCTTGGCTGGGCGGCCGCGGCGCTCTGCATCGGCGCCGTTGTTCCGTTCACATTCCTTGGCCTGATGCCGACGAACCGCAGCCTGCTCACGCCAAGTCGTGACCTTGGATCGCCTGAAACGCGCGGCCTGCTCGATAAATGGGCGAAACTGCACGCGGTTCGGACAGCACTGAGTCTGCTCGCAACGGCGCTGTACCTTTGGCGGGCGCTGGGGTTGTAGGCCTCCGCCGTGTCCTGAAGAGTCCGAGGCTTCCCTATGGCTGCACTGCTGCGTGCGATTCAAAGCGACATCACGGTACTCGACGTCGATGCGATCGTAAATGCGGCCAATTCGACGCTGTTGGGTGGGGGCGGGGTCGATGGTGCAATTCACCGTGCCGCGGGACCCGGTCTGTTGCAGGAGTGTCGAGGGCTGGGCGGCTGCCCGACCGGTGAAGCGCGCATGACGGCCGGCCATCGGCTCAAGGCGCGCAAGATCATCCATACGGTGGGACCCATTTGGTACGGCGGAAATCGCGGTGAGCGCGAACAGTTGGCGTCGTGCTATGCGCACTCCCTGAGGCTCGCCACGGAGCACAACCTGGCATCGGTCGCATTCCCCTCGATCAGCACCGGCGCTTTCGGTTTTCCTCTCGATTTGGCTGCACCGCTGGCGCTCAAGACGGTGAGCGACTGCACACGCGATCAGCACGCCATCAAAGAGGTCATATTCTGCTGCCACTCGCTGCACGACCTGGCATTCTATTCGCAGCTTCTCGCCGACCCCGGCAGGGTCCGATGATTCGAATCGAGCATATTGCTGTGTGGACCGAGAATCTCGCGCGTCTCGTGGAATTCTATGCAACTTATTTCGACGCAACGGCCGCTGCCAAGTACACCAATTCCGCAAAGGGTTACGAATCCTTTCCACCCTGGAGCCGGCGAAATTCAATCGCGGTGCTCAACGGATGGGTCTGACGCATCTGGCAATCTCCGTCGGCTCGGATACTGCCGTGGACGAACTCACCAAGCGCTTGCGAGAAGATGGACACGAAGTCGTGGATGGAACACGCCGCACCGGCGACGGCTATTACGAGGGTGTGGCGTTGGATCCTGACGGCAACCGGATTGAGATCACGGCCTGATCCTCGCGCTCGCGCGTACAATGAGCGAGAACTCCGATGAGCGACGACAAAACCTACCGCACCTTTCACGATTTCTACCCATTCTATCTGGGTGAACATGCCAATCTCACGTGCCGGCGGCTGCACTTCGCCGGCACGAGCATTGCCGTCACATTGCTGCTCGCTGCGATGCTGACGCAGCACTGGTGGCTCATTGCCGTTGCGCTCGTTCAGGGGTATGCGTTTGCCTGGGTGGGGCATTTCTTCTTCGAACACAATCGACCGGCGACTTTCAAGTACCCATGGTTCAGCTTCATGGGCGACTGGCGGCTTTGGTGGGACATCTTGCGTGGCAGAATTCGTATCTAGCGCATGAGCAGACTGATCGCGCAAGCAATAACGGTGGTGATATCGCTGTTGGGCTTGATTCACGTCTATTGGGCGTTTGGCACCCGCCACACCTATGCGGCCACCGTGCCCGAGGTCGACGGCAGGCGCGCGTTCTCACCGTCGCGTTCCGCGACGCTGGCGGTCGCGTGCGCACTATTCATTGCCGCGGCCCTGGTCGCGATCAGCGGCAGGCTCCTCGAGGACCCATTTCCGCGATCATTTGTCCGGGTGGCCACGATTGTGCTCGGAGTCTTGCTCGTCGCACGCGCCATCGGCGACTTTCGTCTGCTCGGTTTCTTCAAACAGAAAAACAGATCGCGCTTCGCCCGTCTCGATACGTTGCTGTATTCGCCGTTGTGTCTCGCGCTCGGCTGTGGAGTTCTCTACGTGATTTTCTGTGCATGACGACCTGACACATTCTCTATAAACGACACTTTCTGCTGCTCACGGCCTTCGGCATTTGCATCGCCACGGCAAGCCTTGCGCACATTGCGCTCGATCTGTCGCTGTCGTTCGCGCTTTACGGCGCGTTGCATGCGGCCGCGCTGGTGCTGGCGCTCCGGGTACCGGAGCCCGTCTGGCGCAAGTGTCTGTTTGTCGTCACTGCCGCGGTTCTTTGCTTGATGACGGTGCGCATCGGCGTCTACACGGGACGCCGGTTCGCAATAGCCACGGCCGGCGCCGGCCTCTATTCTCTGTTCGGACTGACGTCGATCATCGGCGCCGCGGCCTACGGCCTCTTGGTCGCACTCTTTGGATTTGCGACGTTGACCCTGCGATCACTCACCGCCATTTGTGCGGGCTGCCTGTTGGCCACGATGATCGCGCTATTTTTCCTGCTGCGAGCTCATTTTCTCGGCCCTTGGTGGTTGGCCGTGCCCTGGTGGTATGCGTTCTCGGCCGGCCTGTGGTTCTTCGATGGGTCCGCGCGGCCGATTGCGACGCCGGCTTCAGTCTAAGGCTCGCTCGGCGATTTCACATGCTCGGGCCGCACTCCGAGACCGAGGAATTGAGCCGGCCAGCGCCGCAGCCATGCGTTGGCATTCAACACCTTCAAAGGCCACGGTACGGCCAATGTGCGTGCACCGCCCGCCACGGTCGGCTTCAGTACGCGATTGTGGACGGCGACCTGCATCGCTTGGATCACCTTCACGGGAAATAGGCGACGCTGTCGCACGGCGTCCAAGTCCCCGTCGCGCACAGTTCCGGCCTTGAGCTTTGCGGCCAGCAGGTTGGCAGTTGCGACCGCATCCTGGATCGCGAGGTTGATGCCAACTCCACCAACCGGCGACATCGCGTGGGCCGCATCGCCGATACACAGCAACCCTGGCTTTGACCATGTGGTCAATCGATCGACCGATACGCTCAGCAGCTTGATGTCGTCGAACGACTTCAATTCGTCCACTCGGTCGGCCAAAAAGTGTGCGCCGTCCGCGACAGCGGCCTTGAACGCTTCAAGCCCCGCCGCGTGTATCCGCCCGAAGCCTCCCTTGGCGATGACATACGCGCATTGCCAATAGTCGTTCCGATCGATGGTGACGATCATCTTGTCGCGTCCAAGGCGGCCGAGTACCTGGCCGGGATCGTCCGCCCTCTTCGACAGCCGGAACCATAGGACGTCGATCGGCGAGCCCAAATCCTCGACCACGAGACCCGACACCGATCGCACCGTCGAGGCGCGCCCGTCGCAGCCGACCACGAGGTCCGCGCGAACCTCGAGCGGACCGTCCAACGTGCTTGCCGTGACGCCGACGACTTTGCCCGCCATCTCGGTCAAGCTCAGAACTTGCGCCGACATCATGACCTGCAAACTCGAAAAGCGCCTGCCCTGTGCCGCCAGAAAATTGAGAAAATCCCATTGCGGCATCAGCGCGATGAATTTGAAGGGCGTCGGCACGTGCTCGAAGTCCGCGATCTTGAGCCGCGTGGCATTGATCTCCGCAGCGAACGCCCGAATCTCGGAGTGCGGGAGTTTCAAGAAGGCCTCGCTCAGACCCAGTTCTTGCATGATCTGAAGCGTCGACGGGTGGACCGTGTCGCCGCGAAAATCGCGCAAAAAATCCGCATGTTTTTCCAGAACGACGGTTTTGACTCCCGCCCGCCCGAGCAGGTAGCCGAGCATCATGCCGGCCGGGCCGCCGCCCGCGATACAGCATTGCACATGAAGCGGCTCAGCCATGGCAGCTCAATATACGCGGGCCGCAAGCCATAGTCCGGTGCTTCGCCAGCGCGCCGCGCTCCGCGGTGTTCCCAGCCGCGCCGACTTGATAATATCGCTGCGGATCCAAGACGGCCGTTGACGACCACGTTGGGGGCGGGGAACCATGCAAATCAGTCAAGGCGGCTGCCTCTGTTCAGCCATTCGGTTTCGCGTTTCCGGAGAGCCCGAGTTCTCGGTCATTTGTCACTGCGTGACGTGCCGCAGAGCAAGCGCCGCAACATCGGTTGCGTGGTTGACGTTCGAGCGCGCGCGGCTCGAGATATTGTCGGGCCATCCACACATCTATCGATCGTCGCAGGGAGTCGTTCGTCAGTTCTGCGGTATATGCGGCAGCCAACTCTTCTACGAGACTTCCGGCAGAGCGACGAGCATCGATGTCACCACCGCATCGATGGACAACCCAAGCCTGTTCCCGCCCACCGCCGAGGTGTGGCTGGAGCACCGACTGGCGTGGCAGAGCGCGGGTCAGACTCGACAGCATTATCCGAGGAGCATTGAATGAGCCGCCAGTTGATCAGTTCAGGCTCGCAATTTGAACAGGACATTGGCTATTCTCGAGCGGTGGTCGACGGCAAATGGATATTCGTATCCGGCACCACCGGCTTCGATTACGCGACCATGAAGATTTCCGACAAATTAAGCGACCAGACCGAGCAGTGTCTGAAGAACATTCAGGCGGCCTTGAGGCAGGCCGGCGCCGAGTTGGCCGACGTTGTGCGGGTCACCTACATCCTCCCCGACGCCGCGCGCTTTCCCGAGTGTTGGCCGATCTTGCGCAACTACTTCGGCACGATTCGTCCGGCGGCGACCATGATGTCCGCCGGATTGTCCGATCCGCGTATGCAAATCGAAATTGAGGCGACCGCGAGGCGCCGCCGATGAGCACTCCCGGCGCGACGAGTTCTCATGATGGCGGCTGCACCTGCCGTTACGTTCGCTATCGCATGATCGGCAAACCGTTGTTCGTCCACTGTTGCCATTGCAGCTGGTGCCAGCGGGAGACGGGCGCCGCATTCGCGCTCAATGCGTTGATCGAAGCGGATCGTATCCAACTCCTCGAGGGCGAAGTCGCCGCCATTGACACGCCTTCCAAGAGCGGCCAAGGCCAGCGAATCTCACGCTGCCCCAAATGCCAAATCGCCGTGTGGAGCAACTATGCGGGCGCGGGAGACGCCCTGCGCTTCGTTCGCGTAGGATCGCTCGATCATCCCGCGGGCTTTCCGCCGGACATCCATATCTTCACCTCATCAAAGCAACCCTGGGTCACGCTTGCGCCGAATATCCCGGCAGAAGCCGAGTACTATCGCTCCGCCGAGCGCTGGCCGGCTGCAAGCCTGGAACGTCGCGCGGCGTTGATGGCGAAATTTCCACGCAAGGGCTGACGACCGGACCAGCCGGGAGGCAACGTGTTAGGCACCCATGATCTCTGGCTATTCGTGCTTTCCGGGCTGCTGTTGAACATCACGCCGGGGCCCGACACGCTCTATATCGTCGGCCGCAGCTCGACCCATGGTTGGCAAGCGGGCGCGGTGGCCGCGCTTGGCGTCGGCACCGGTGTGTTGGTGCATGTCTGCGCAGCCGCGTTGGGTTTGTCCGCTATATTGGCCGCGTCCGCCACCGCGTTTGCTGCAGTCAAACTAATCGGCGCCGCCTATCTCGTCTACGTCGGTATTTCATTGCTGCGCTCGAACAGCACGACTCAATCTAAGGCAAGCGCCACCGATCGCCGGCCCGCCGCAATGCGCGGCATCTTTTTCCAAGGCTTTCTCACCAATGTCTTGAATCCCAAAGTGGCGCTGTTTTTCTTGGCGTTTCTGCCGCAGTTCGTGCTGTCGGATGCACCGTCCAAGCCGGTGCCGTTCTTATTCCTGGGTGCGGTCTTCGACCTCAACGGTACGATCTGGAATTTGTTGGTCGCCTGGTCCACGGCGCGGATCAGCAGCAAGCTTGCAACCGGAGATCGATTTAGAAGTTGGTTCAACCGCTGTGTCGGCAGCATTTTCATCGTCGTCGGACTCAGGCTTGCGCTCGCGCGAGATCACTGAGCAGGTTCACACGCGGGGCCATTCACCATGACGCCGATATTTCAAAAACTCAATTTGAAAGCGCAACGCGAAATTGCCGTCTTCAATGTGCCCTCTGCCTTCGAGACCGAGCTGTCGAAGCTCAAGGACGTCGAAATACTTCGCGATCCCAACAAGCCCAGAGCCGTTGAGTTCGCGTTGGCCTTCGCAATGCGGCAAGCGGAGCTGGATCGCTTGTCGAAAATTCTCGCCGCGGGCGCCGTCGGCGATGCGCTGCTGTGGTTCGCGTACCCGAAGGGCACATCGAAGCGCTACGCCTGCGAGTTCAACCGCGACACCGGTTGGCATGTGCTGCGCAATGCCGGATTCGAGACGGTGCGGCAGGTGGCGATTGACGAGGACTGGTCTGCGTTGCGCTTCAGACGCATTGAGTATGTCAAGCAAGGACGCTGACGTGAGCGACCCGAAGGAAGACCCTCGTCTCACGAAGCTCGCGAAAATTTGTCTCGAGTTGCCGGAAGTCGGACGCCGTACGCTCGGCGACCACGCGGATTTTCGCGTGCGCGGCAAAGTGTTTGCCTATTTTTTGAACAACCACCACGGCGATGGTATTGTTTCCGTGTGCTGCAAAGCCGCGCTCGGCGAAAACATCGATCGCGCCTCGCGCGAGCCGCGCCGATTTTATCTTCCGGCCTACATTGGACCTCGTGGCTGGTTCGGTTTGCGGCTGGACCGCAAGGCGGTCGACTGGAAAGAAGTCCGTAATCTGGTGGAACTCAGCTATTGCCTGGCGGCACCTAAGACCCTGTCGAGGATCGTCGAGTCCGCGACCGCACCTGCGGCCAAGCGCAAACGCTAAAGCACCGCTCGAAGGCCGGTTACGGAGCCAGTAAACGCGGCGCCGAGGTGTGTGTTAATGTTGTGCCCTGGAATGGCGGAGAGAATTTTGTGAAATCCTTGCTTGCGATCATCGGTTTTTGCCTTCTCTTGGTGTTGTGCTGGCCGCTGGCATTGCTCGCCATCATTCTCTGGCCGCTGCTGTGGCTTCTGTCCCTGCCATTTCGCCTCATCGGGATCACCTTCGACGCCATGTTCGCGCTGTTGCGGGCAATTCTGTTCTTGCCCGCGCGCCTATTCGGCTATCGCGATCGTTCCTCGGGCCATCCCTCGTAGCGCATAGGCGAGGGCGGCAGCCGAACCAAGTGGAGCATCGATGATATCGGCCGGCGACGCGCTCGCGCTCTTGCAAGACGGCAATCGCCGCTTCGCGTCCGACGACAGAAATCGCGACGCAATTACAGGCCGCGTGCGCCGGCTTGAATTGGCCGCGAGTCAGGAACCTTTCGCAGTCATTCTCGGCTGTTCCGATTCTCGGGTGCCGGTCGAAATCGTCTTCGATCAAGGCTTGGGCGACCTTTTCGTCATTCGCGTCGCCGGCAACATCGTCGCGCCTTCGCAGATCGGCAGTGTCGAATTTGCTGCGGAGCAATTTGGTACCCGGCTGGTGGTGGTCTTGGGTCACACAGGCTGCGGCGCCATCGAAACGACTCTGCGGCAGTTGCAGCGGCCGGTGGAGAATCAATCCCACAATTTACACTCGATTGTGGATCTCATACGGCCGTCCGTCATGGGGCTGCTGGCGACTGAACTGAGACACGATTGGCCGGCCTTGGGTCGCGCCGCGGTTCGCGCCAACATTCGAGCCTCGGTGAAACATCTGCGGCACGGCTCGGATATCATCGAACACCTCATTCAGAAGGCTGGTCTTTTGGTGGTGGGCGCCGAGTATTCGTTGGAAACCGGCGTCGTCGATTTCTTCGACGGCTTGAACGGTCCGGCGGAGACTGGCTTGTAACCTTTGAGAATCTGCGCATGACCGAGTGCATCGCGCTGTTCCGCGGCATCAATGTCGGCCGCGCCAAGCGTATCGCCATGCGCGATCTACGCAAGCTGCGGCTCTCGCTGCAACGCGCCCTCGGGGACACATGTGGATTCTCAGCGCAGGTTACTGTAATTACCGCCATATTCTCCCCGACGTTGTTGCGCACCACCTCGATATCATTTTTTGTGGGACGGCGGCCGGCAACGCTTCCGCCCGCCGCGCCGCTTACTACGCGGGTCCGGCGGCTGTTGCAAGACATGGTCGAAACCACCCGACTATTTGTCTTGCCCTCGCCATCCGGAGCTGCACGCCGGTTTTGGAACGAACAGCATTGGCACGAGCTCGCGCTGCTGCGAAACCAAGGCGCGCTGGACGCCGATTGCCGGCGGCGAGTAGTATCGCCACCCCGTACATTGCGCCTGTAGCTCAGCTGGATAGAGTATCGGCCTCCGAAGCCGAGGGTCGTGGGTTCGAATCCCGCCGGGCGCACTTTATAAGCAAGAAATCCACAATCCCCACGACGGGCGGGACGCATTGGAGAGCCGAACCCACCACAAAAAACTCGGGTTCGACAGCGCCACGCAGTGGCGCTGATCGCCCGTAGGGCGACCCCGAAGGGGCGAGGCGCGTAGCGCCGAGTAATCCCGCCGGGCGCACTTTATAAGCCCAACGATGGGCTGCCTTCCCACCCGGGCGCTGCGGCCCGGCCGATGCTAAAATGTCGCTCCATTTCAAGCGGAACCAAATTATGCCCCTCAGCCATTACGTGACGCTAGGACGTTCCGGATTGCGGGTGAGTCCGTTCTGCCTTGGCACGATGACCTTCGGCGAGGATTGGGGCTGGGGCTCGAACGTGGAAGACTCGGGTCGCATTTTTGACCGCTACGTCGATCTTGGCGGCAACTTCATCGATACGGCAAACGTCTACACCAACGGACATTCGGAGAAGATTCTCGGCGATCACCTGCGAGGCGCGCGCGCAAAGCGCCAACGCGTGGTGATCGCCACCAAGTTCTTCGGCACGATGCTGAACGGGGATCCTAATTCGGGAGGAGCCGGCCGCAAGGCGCTCATCGCCGCGTGCGACGAGTCGCTGCGCCGGCTGCAGACCGATTACATCGATTTGTACTGGATGCACTGTTGGGACGTGCACACGCCGATCGAGGAGACCATGCGCGCGCTCGACGACCTGGTGGCTGCCGGCAAGGTGCGCTATCTCGGTTTTTCGGACACGCCCGCCTGGAAGGTCATGGAAGCGCAGATGCTGGCGCGTTTGCGGGGCTGGTCGCCGCTGATCGCCCTGCAGCTCGAGTATTCGCTGCTCGAGCGCACCATCGAAGGCGAGCTCGTGCCGATGGCACTCGAGCATGGTCTCGGCATCACGCCGTGGTCGCCGCTGAAGTCCGGCGTGCTGAGCGGCAAATATACTCGCGAAAACGCGGGCCAAGTGAAGGCGGGGCGCGGCGAATGGGCAATGTCCGCGCTGAATGAGAAGAGCTACGCCCTGATCGATGCCCTGGCCGGGATCGCGCGCGAGGCGGGCTCCACCCCAGCGCGCGTTGCGCTGTCTTGGGTGCAGAATCGTCCCGGTGTGACCTCGACGATCGTCGGTGCGCGCACGCTTCAGCAACTCGAGGACAACCTCGCGGCCCTGGAATTGAAACTCGCGCCTGCGCAGTCCAAATCGCTGGATGAGCTCAGCACGCCCGCGCTCAATTTTCCCCATGACTTCGTCCAGCGGGCCGCCGTTTTCTCGAGCAGCGGGACCACGATCAACGGAACCGAAGCGCCGATCAATCCGCTGGCACCGGCCAGCGACGCGCAACGCTACTAACTTGGCGGTCAACTGAAGAATGGAGGAGTCATGAATTGGGTTCGGGTCGTCTCGTCCGTCGCCTTGCTGTCGGCGATCTACTCAGTCGGCCCGGCGTGGGCCGATGCGCCGTCCGCTAATCAGCCGCTGCCGATTGCGCTGGTCGACGCATTGAACAAGTTATCCAATGGACCCCATCCCGGATATCGCGCGAATCATGCCAAGGGCCTCATGGTCGAGGGCCGATTCACGCCGAGCCCGAGCGCCGCCACGTTCAGCAAGGCGACCCATTTTGAGAAGGGCGTGCCGGTGTTGGTCCGGTTTTCCGACACCACCGGCGTTCCCACCATCCCCGACGCAGATCCGGCGGCGAGTCCGCACGGCATCGCCATCCGCTTCACCTTGCCAAACGGTGCATTCACGGACATCGTGAGCATTTCGGCGAATGGATTTCCGGTGGCGACTCCTGAGGATTTTCTGGCGCTGCTGCGCGCGGCCGGCAGCAGCGGACCGGACGTACCGAAACCCACTCCGATCGAGAACTTCATGAACACACATCCGGCGGCTGCCAAATTCGTGAGCACGCGCCGAGCGGCGCCCGCGAGTTTTGCGACGCTGGCCTTTTATGGCGTCAATTCGTTCAAGTTCACCAACGCGAAGGGCGTGAGCCACTACGCGCGCTACCAGATCATCCCGGTGGCAAACGAGCCGGCCTTGAGCGACGAAGCGGCCAAGAAAGCCGACCCGAATTACTTGATGGATGAATTGCCGACGCGCCTTGCCAAGGGGCCGGTCAAATTTCGCCTCTTGGCGCAAGTCGCGGGGAAGGACGATTCAATCAATGATCCGACGATCACGTGGCCGGCGGACCGCGAACTCGTCTCTCTGGGCATCCTCACGCTGACGAAGACGGTCGCCGATCAAGTTCAGGCGCAGAAATTGATCATGTTCAGCCCGTTGAATCTATTGGCCGGTATCGAACCCTCGCAAGACCCGGTGCTGCTCGCCCGGCCAGCGGCCTACGGCGTGAGTTTCAGTCAACGCATTCGCTAGAGCGCCGGTGTAACACCGTCATCGGTCCAGTGTTGCCGTGAGAAAGCCGGGCCGAAGGCCCGGCTTTTCGAAAACACTACTACTTATTTCAAGTCGAGCTGCTGTCCGGTCCAGGATCCCAATATTCTGCGAATCTTGCCGCGATCGACCGCGCCCTTGTTGGCAGCTGCGACTGACCCTTCGACCTGGGTCGAGATGGCATCGGCCTTGGCGGTCGCACCGTCCAACGCAGCCCAGTTCTTGAAATAGACTACGAGGTAGATATCCGGATCGTTCTCACCGCGTGCCTCTACCGTGATCACTTTGTAGCCGGTGATGTACCCGGCTTTTTTTGCCGCTTCTTCCGTTGCCTTCCAGGTCGTGTCCAAGAACTTCATGTAGTCGTCGAACTTTCCGTATTCGGTTCTAATTGCGGATACCTGCACGACCTGACCTTCGGTGAATGGGTGCTCGTCCGCTACCGCCGTGAGGCTCGTCGCCGCAAGACCGGCAAAAGCCGCGAGCGCGACCATGTGCTTGGTGAGTGTCATAGATTTTTCCCCTAGGTTTTGTGTTAATTCCGAAGAATCGCACCACGGGCGCCCCGCCCGAGTGGCCGCGCAATAGTCTATCGCGCGCGTTCGCGATGCGCGCTGCTATTGGCGTGAACGTTCCCAAAACGGCACAACGCCGCGCTGACGATTCGATTATTTGAGGCCCGCAACCACCGGATTGTCGGTCTGCTTGGCCGGCGCGGGTGTGCCGGTCGTCCGCGTCAAGCTACGTAAACGATTGCCCGCGCCGGTGAGTGATACGGAAAACCACCGATCGAGCAACCCTTGCGTTGAGCCGCCGTGATTCATCAGCCGGCTGGTCCATTGCAGCGACGGGTCGCCGCGTTTCCCCGCCTGCAGAGAAATCGAGCTGGCTGGCGTTTCCCACAACGTCAATAAGCGCACTCCGTCGTGCGATTTATAATCCGATAGCCGCTGCCAAACGGTCGTGCCGCGAAGCATTGGCGTGTTGCCGTAGGCGTTCGCCGCCGGATCGCTATCGAACAAGGTTGGCCTGCGCGGACGAAAGTCCGTGCTCGAGAATGTTTGTGCCTCGCCCACCGCTGGTACGGTAAAGAATTCCAGCCTCGGACCGGCGGCCGGCGTCGCAGCGCGCAAGTCGGCGGCGGCCGGAACCGAATTGCTGATCGATAGCGCATCGCCGGCGAGCGCTTCGCTGCTCACCGAGGTGATGAACAGCACCAATCCGAGCAGCATTCTGTCTCGAATGCCGACGTCGTGTGCCGCGCGATCCTGCGGCGGCGCATCCAGGGATGCAATTGACTCACGCATGGCTGACGGATACTTCATTGCGATCTGTGGTCTCGCATAGCTTCCCCCAACCGGCAGGAAGCATCGCGCGATGTCCGTCACAGATTTCGCCCCGCAGAAGCCGTACTTCAGCTCAAGCGGACATAATCAAGGTCGGGCGGCGCCTTATGTTTTATTTGCGCTGCACTCAAGACTCCGCGGCTCGCGATAGTCGGCGCGTCCCTGCTCCCAATTGCGGCCGTTAAACGCCTGCACCGACATCGATTCGACGGTGCCGCTGTCGATGCAGCGCGCATTGACGCTGACCCCGTCGGGGTGCGAACGAGGGATGTAGAAGGACTTGACGCCGCAGGTTGAGCAGAAGAAATGCTTGGCAACATGCGTGTTGAACGAATAGGTCGTGAGCGCATCACGGCCGCTGATGAGCTTGAAGCGATCGGCCGGCACGATCAAATGCAAATACCCGGATTTGTTGCAGATCGAGCAGTTGCAGTCGGCGACCTCGAGTTTCGCGGGTGCGATTACTTCAAAGCGGACGCGCCCGCAATGACAGCCGCCGCTGTGGGTAATCATGCCGAAGGCTAACGTTTATGTTCTAGCGCCGCCAGATCGCCGAGCAGCGTGATCAGGCGTTCCGGGCCGTCGGCGGTGTGCACGTCGGCGACGTATTTGCCGTTCACGACAAAGGTCGGAACCGCGAGAACTCGATAGCGTTGCTCCAGTTCGTCCGCTTTCTGCAGCGCGGTCTCGACCGCAAAGGAGTGATACGCCTTGGCGAACTCATCCGCCGAAATACCGAACTTTTTGACGAAAGCCGTTTGAATGCGTTCGGTTTCCGCCGTGTTGTTCTCATCGGGGGCGACCAAAGGATGGCCGTTGACGTGTATTTCTTTGAACACTTCCGCGTGCATCTGATCCAACTTGCCCATGCTCTCGAGGGTGTAAAACAATCTCGCCAGGGAGCGATGGCCCTCGTTCCACATCACGTGAACGCGCGAAAAGCTGATGTAGCCCGGTTTGGTCTTTTTCCACGACTCGATCATGGGGTCGAGGGCATAGCAATGCGGGCAGGCGTACCAGAAAAACTCCAGCACCTCGACTTGGCCAGCGGCCACCTGGGTCGGCTGCGCCGGCACCAGCCGTGTGTAGTTGACGCCTTCCTGCCACAGCGTCGGGCCGCTGGTCGTCGCGGCGGCGGCCACCGACGTCGACCCCGCAATGGTCGAGGCGACCGCTGCCAACAAGGGATTGTGCGTGCCGCCGTCGCTTGGCACATCTTCGACAGTCTCGGACCCGTCCTCGTTGATGCGGGTGATTTTCGAGGGCAGATCCCCGGCCTGCTCAGCCTTCTTTTGCTGCGCGGCGACGCCGGGTGCGGGCGCCGCGGCCGGTGTGACCGAATCCGGGGTCACCGCTGCAGAGTGTTCCCCCGTGGATTCCTGTTTGCCGCACGCCGCGAGCAGTAGCGCCAAGGCGAAACACAGCAGCCGCTGCCGAACTTGCATTACTAGCGGAGGCCTTGCAGATAGGACGCCAAATTGCGGATGTCCTCGGGGGAAAGGCGCTTCGCGATGGTCTGCATGATGCCGTTCGGGCCCGTGCTGCGGGCGCCCGACGCATAGTCGTTCAGCTGTTTCGATACATACACGGATTGCTGACCGCGAAGAGCGGGGAATTTCGCGGGCTCGTTGCCGCGACCGGTTGGGCCATGGCAGGCCATGCAGGCCGGGATGTCGCGTGCCGCGTCACCGCCGCGATATAACTTTTCGCCGGATTGCCAATATGACGGGTCAGCCTCGAGGCCGGTATTGACCAAGCTGTCGAAGTAAGCGCCGAGATCCGCCATGTCGTCGGCGCTCAGCGACATCGCGTTCGGCATCATGACCGGATTGGCGCGCTTGCCTTCCTTGAAATTCTTCAATTGCTCCGCGATGTAGTCCGCGCCGACCCCCGCCAGGCTCGGCCACTCGGGATTCGTGCTATTCCCGTTTGCGCCGTGGCACGCCTGGCAAACGATAGCCTTGGTGGCTCCTGTTTGGACGTTTCCCGCAGGTTTAGCCGCATTATTGACGATCGCGCCGCAAATTATTGTTGCGATTATCCAAAGCCGCTTCATGATCGCGCGTAACCCCATGTAATGTGAA
>CAYRAC010000035.1:0-14967 GCA_964422045.1 uncultured Steroidobacteraceae bacterium | reverse complement strand
TTGTCGCGACTTTTTGCGGCAAACCGCTTTTCGGATACCGCTCGATGGTCGCCGCGACCATGGCGATCTGCATCATTTCCTTCATGGTTTGGTTGCATCACTTCTTCACGATGGGCGCGGGCGGCGACGTGAACGCCATCTTCAGCATCATGTCGATGATTATCGCGGTACCCACCGGCGTGAAGATCTTCAACTGGTTGTTCACGATGTACGGCGGCCGGATCCGCTACAGCGCGAGCATGCTGTGGGCGGTCGGCTTCATGGTGACATTCGTGATCGGCGGCATGACCGGTGTGCTCATGGCCGCAGCGCCCGCCGACTTCGTGTTGCATAACAGCCTGTTCCTGGTCGCCCACTTTCACAATGTCATCATCGGAGGAGTGCTGTTCGGTGCATTCGCGGGTTACAGCTACTGGTTTCCCAAGGCATTCGGATTTAGTCTCGATGAACGCCTCGGTAAAGCGGCATTCTGGTGCTGGCTGATCGGCTTCTATGTTGCCTTCATGCCGCTGTACGCGGCAGGTCTGATGGGAATGACCCGGCGCATGCAGCACTATGACCGACCCGAGTGGCAGCCCTTGCTGCTGATCGCGGCCGCCGGTGCGCTGGTAATTCTGTGCGGTATCGGCTTGCAGGTGGCGCAGCTCGCCGTCTCGATCCGCACGCGCAAGCAGCGGCGAGATCCGGGCGGCGACTTATGGAATGCGCGCACCTTGGAATGGTCGACCGCCTCGCCGCCGCCGGCATTCAACTTCGCGCTCCTGCCGGAAGTTGCCGCACTCGATTGCTATTGGCACATGAAACAAGCAGCGCGCGAGTCCGGCACGTCCGAGGCCACGCACCCCGGCTATACGCCGATCGAAATGCCCAAAAACTCGCCGACCGGGTTCATCACGGCATTTTTTGCGGTCGTCACCGGCTTTTCGGTGATTTGGCATATCTGGTGGTTGGTGATCCTCGGCTTGGTGGGCGCCTACATGACGTTTGTCGTGTTCGCGTGGCGTGACGTCAGCGAGACCACCGTGCCGGCCGCCGAAGTGGCTCGAATCGACCGCGCTCATCGGCTGGCGCGCGCGCAATCGCCGCAACCTGGATTTGCATCGTGAACACGGACGCGCTGCACGGCCGAGAAGGCACCGCCGGCAGTGCTCGTGGTCCCGCCTCGAAGCGGATCATCGTCGGGTATGGCTTTTGGATTTTTCTGTTGTCCGACGTCATCCTGTTTTCCGCATTGTTCGCAGCCTACGCGGTGCTTTCGACTGCCACGGCCGACGGGCCGCCAGGCCGACAAATTTTTTCGTTATCCAATGTCGCCATTGAGACCGGATGCTTGCTCGCATCGAGCTTCGCGTGCGGGATGGCCTCGCTCGCCGTCGGTCAGCGCAATGCGCGCTGGACGCAAATCGCCTTGCTGGTGACCGGGCTGCTCGGATTCGCGTTTCTCACCCTCGAATTTCGCGAATTTGCCGGGCTGATCGCGCGCGGCGACGGTCCGCGGCGCAGTGCATTCCTCTCGTCGTTCTTTACGCTGGTCGGCTGCCATGGCTTACACGTGACGGCGGGGCTGCTGTGGCTTGGAACGATGATGGCGCAATTTCTGGCGAAAGGATTTCGGCAGGACATCCGCTATCGATTTCTGTGCTTCAGTTTGTTTTGGCACGCGCTCGACATCATTTGGGTGGCAATCTTCAGCTTGGTTTACCTGGTTGGAGTTGCGACATGAATTCACAGGCTGTTCATGACGACTCAGCCGGCAGTTCGTTCGACAGTGCGCCCGGGGATGAAGAGGACCGCGGCAGTGTGGTGCGCGGCCTGGTCGGCTATCTGCTGGGGTTGGCGCTTGCCACACTGCTCACCGCGGCATCCTTCTGGGTGGTGTCGACTCACCTCATCTACGGGCCGGGAGTCCCGGTGGCCATTTTGGTGCTCGCCATTGCGCAAATGGGAATACACCTCGTGTTCTTTCTGCACATTACAACCGCGGCAGATAACACCAACAACATTCTGGCGTTGGCCTTTGGCACGCTCATCGTCTGCCTGGTCGTGTTTGGGTCGCTGTGGATCATGGCGAACCTGGATCGCAACATGATGCCCATGGACCAACTCATTCAGATGCAGCGGTGAACTGTGAATTCGCGCGCTCTCGACTCGAGGGCGGCGTGACTAAGGGTGTTCATCGCGCAAGCGACCGCCGATGGCTGCGGACACGCTGGCGATGAAGGCGCCGACGAGCAGCGACAATGCCAGGTAAATCGCCGCTTGAGCCGCAGCTTTGCGCGCGGTATCGGCTGCTTCCTTCGCTTTGGTTGCGGCATTTTGAACGCTCGACACGAAGTCATCGACGCGCTTTTGCGCCTCTGCTTGCGAAACGCCGGTTCGAGCGGCAACCAGAACAGCCAGGTAGGCACGATCGCCATCCGGCATCCCGCCCGCGAGGGCGGCATTCGCAATGATGCGGCTCACTTCAGCTTTGAGGTCCGGTCCCGCTTGGGCGCTCGCACCCGCATTGGCGGGGCGCAGCAAGCGATCGATCTCGTACGAATCAGCGGGGGAAACGCCGCTCGGCGGTGCCGCCATTGGCGCCGGCCTCATGCCCCTCCCGGCCGCCGCCATCCCAGCCTGGGCCATCTCGGAGGCGGCGTGTCCGGCCGCTCCGGCCGATGAGAACGCGCTCGCCGCCAACAGGGCAGCCACGAAAATCGTCGCCACTGCCCAGGTGATCAAGCCGTGTGCGGTATCTCTGAAGAAGATCTCGTGTGTGTGCGTTCCAATCCATCGCGTACGTAAGCGGCCCGCGATGTAGCCGCCGACGGCAGCCGACAACCACTGCGTGACAATCAGCCAAATGGCGGCTGTCACGGCCAGGGACATACCGGAAATCCCGCTGCTGGGCCAGGGCGAAACTGCCGCGAATCCGAGCCCTGAACCAAGCGCAAACAACACCAGTGAAACTGCCGCGGCAACAAAAGCCCCGGCGATGATCGCGGGCCAGGACGCCGCGGATCTTGACTGCGCGACCGGCGGTGTGTCTTGGGTGTAATTCACGAGATTCTTCCCATTTCTTGCTTGGCTGAGGGCTAGTGTCGACCGGGAAAACTCTAGGCGTGAATGCTCTCGTGAGCCATCGTCTGCCGGTTCAATTCGCTGTAAGGCCTATCCTACGGTCAGGGAGCGTCGTCGAACTCCATGATGGAGGTGCGGTTGACGCGGCCCTCCTTGACAGCGACCCCTTCAGCCCGCAAGCGCCGGGCTTGTTCGCGGTACAGCGATGACGTCTTCGGAAACACGATGCGGCCGCCGGCGCCGAGCACGCGGTGCCACGGCAGATTCATGCCGGGAGGCGACATTCGCAAGGCGTATCCCGCGAGGCGCGCGCGGCCGGGGAGGCCCGCGGCTCTGGCGACCGCTCCATAGGTGGCGACATTGCCGTGCGGGATCGAGCTCACGACATCCCACAGCGCCTGAATGGCGGGGTTTTCATTGGCGCCGGCGGCTCTTTTCGACCGGCGCAGACTCGCGTGCGGCAGGAATAATTCGGCAAATGATCTTGGGCGCACCATTCGCCGATCATACTTGCGCTGCTGTCGCAACCCGCATCGAACGCGCAAAATAGTCGGGTGAAAACAATCCGTGGATTCATCCTGCAGACCAGTTACCGCATGCACTCCCGGGCCGGCGGCACGCGTGTTCCCGTGGTGCACGTCTATGGACGGTTGGAGCAGGGCGGCACCTTCCTCTTGCGTGATGATCGTCAGCGCCCGCATTTTTTCGTGCGAACGGGCGATGCCGCCCGGGTGCAGGCACTCGCGGCGATCGAACCTCGGCCCACCGTCAAGCGTTCGTTCGACGGTGCGCCGGTGTCCGCGATCGAAGTCGACGCCCCATCCGAGGTGCCTGCCATCAGGGATCGGTTGCACAGCGCCGGCATCGATACCTTCGAGGCGGATGTGCGTTTCGCCGTTCGGTACTTGATCGATCGCGGCATCAAGGGCGGCTGCGAGATTGAGGGCGAGGCGATTGCGGGGGGCGGCGTTTCGTGGGTTTTCGATAACCCGACGCTGCGCCCCGCGGAAGTGAGACTGACCCCCGAAGTGTTGTCGTTCGACATCGAAACGTGCGGCACGCCGCAGCGACTGCTCGCCATCTCGATGTATGCGGCCGCTATCGATGAGGTGCTCATCGTCGACGGCAGCGATCGCGCCATGCCGGATCACGCGGTGCGCTGCGGCGACGAGTACTCGGCGCTCGACGCATTTTGTGAGCGCGTGCGGCGGCTGGATCCGGATGTTCTGACCGGTTGGAATATCATCGATTTCGATCTCAGCGTTTTGCAGCAGATCGCCGCCCGAGTAGGTCACCCGCTGCCCTTGGGGCGCGACTCGGGCGCGCTGCGAATCCGCAAGGCCGAGGGTTATTTCGGCAGCGGCCAGGCGAATGTTCCCGGCCGCCTGGTGCTCGACGGCATCGATCTGCTGCGCGGTGCGTTCATCCGCATGGACGATTACTCGCTCGATGCCGTGGCACGCGAAGTGCTGGGCGAGGGCAAGGCACTGTCGGGCGACGCGCAAGATCGCGTGGCCGAGATCAACCGCAACTATCGGCACGACCTGGCAGCGTTTGCACGCTACGCACGCACCGACGCCAGGCTCGCGTTCGACATCGTGCGCAAGCTCAAAGTGATACAACTCGCGTTCGCCCGCAGCCAACTCGCCGGCATGACGCCGGACCGCGTTGCGGCGAGCATTGCCTCGTTCGATTTTCTCTACCTCACCGAACTCGAGCGGCGGGACATTGTTGCGCCGACCGTGCGCACGTCGCTCGCAGGCGAAGATGCCGCCCAACAGGGCGGCCACGTTCTCGAACCCGTCGCCGGCCTGCATAGCCATGTCTGGGTGTTCGATTTCAAAAGTCTATACCCGAGCATCATTCGCACATTCAACATCGATCCAATATCGTACGTCGCGGATCCGGCACCCGGAACCGACCTGATTCGCACGCCGGGCGGTGCGTTCGAGCGGCAACCCGCGATTTTGCCGGGGGTGCTCGATGTGCTGTTTCCGCGGCGCGAGGCGGCCAAGAAAATCGGCGATCAGGTGGCGTCCAATGCAATCAAGATATTGATGAACTCCTTCTACGGGGTTCTCGGCACGCCGGCGTGCCGCTTCTACAATCCCGCATTGGCCAACTCGATCACCGGCATGGGCCGAGAAATACTGCTGTGGTCGAAACGCTGGTTCGAGACCGCCGGATTCAAGGTCATCTACGGCGACACCGACAGCCTGTTCGTTCAATCCCGGGCCGCGAATCCGCAGGCCGCCAACGAGCAAGGCAGCCAATTGGCCGCGGACCTAAACGCCGACCTCGACCGCCACGTGCGCGCCGACTGGCACGTGGCGAGCCGACTCGAACTGAAGTTCGAGAAGCTTTACCTGAAATTATTGTTGCCGCGGGCGCGCCATAGTACGCGCGGTGCGAGCAAGCGTTACGCGGGTCTGCGTTACCGCGCGGACGCGGCGGGCATCGAATTCGTCGGTATGGAAGTGGTGCGTAGCGACTGGACCGCTCTTGCCAAGGAAGTGCAACGCGAGCTCTATCAGCGCCTGTTCATGGACCAGGCCGTGGATGTCTATCTTGCCGACGTAGTGCGGCGGGTCAGGAGCGGTGATTTCGACGACGCATTGGTGTATCGCAAAAATTTGCGCAAGGGGGCCGAGGAATACACCGCCACGACGCCGCCGCATGTCGTGGCGGCGCGAAAGTCCAAGCAGCCGCCCGAGCGGCTGGTGAGCTACGTGATCACCACGGCGGGGCCCGAGCCGGTGGACAACATTCAGCACGGCATCGATCGCGAACACTACGTGATGAAGCAAGTGAAGCCGGTTGCAGAACCCGTGCTTGCTGCGTTGGGCCTCGATTTCGAACGCGTCATCGGCGACAGCCGGCAAATCGAGCTGTACTCGCTGTTCGACGAATCGTGAGCGCGTGGAGCAGGCTCGCTAGGTGGGTGGAAGCGGCTCTGCGTAGCGCCAACCGCCGCCGAGCGACTTGAAGACCGCGATCTGGTCCTGAACCAGCCTCGAGTCCGATGCTGCCACGGCCGCGTCGGCGGCAATCAGCGCTTGTTCCGCGGACAGCAGGTCGAGATTGCTGACAGAACCTGCGAGGAATTGATCATGTGCCATTTCGAAGGCTTTGTGAGCCTTCCCCTGTGCTTCGGCAAGCGACCGACGGTATTCGATCGCTGCAGCGTAGAGCGCGAGCGACTGTTCGGTTTCTTTCAGCGCTGTGAGCACCACGGAGTCGAACCCAGCCAAAGCGGCTGACGCATTCGCCTTTGCCTGACGGATTCGCGCACGTGGCAGCGCCTGATTGGGAAAGCTCCAACTGATGCTCGGTCCAATTGCCCAAGTGAGACCGAGATTGGTGGTCAAGTTCGATGGCTGGGCGGCGACTGCCCCATACAGTCCCGATAACTTGACTTTCGGATACAGATCGGCAGTTGCAATGCCGATGCGTGCCGTGGCGGCCGCCAGCAAGCGCTCGGCTTGACGCACATCCGGTCGACGCTTGAGCAGGGTCGCGCCGTCTCCGATCGGCATCAAGGTGCTCAATTGCGGCGGACTCTCGCAGACTTGAACGTCCACGGGCGCATTCACCGGAGTGCGCCCGAGGAGTGCCGCAAGTTGGAACAGCGCCGCACGCCGCTGGCCTTCGAGCGGAGCAATCGCCGAGCGTGTTTGCGCGACCAGACCCTCGGCCCTCACCACGTCAAATTCGGAGTTGGCACCGGCGTCGTGACGACGCGCTGTGATGTCCGCCTCACTGCTGACAACCTGCAATGAATGCCGCGCGACCTGAAGTTGTTCGCCAAGCGCGCAAATCTGCGCGTAAGCGCGCGCCGTCTCGGCCGCAATGACCACTTTCAAGCTGTCGCGGGCCGCGGCGCTCGATTGTGCGTTGGCGCGCGCGGCCTCGACCGAGCGCCGCACCCGGCCGAACAAATCCACCTCATAGGACACCTCGAAAAGATCGTCCAAGATCCAGGTCGATTGCGGGGGATGCCCCCCGAGTTCGAGAATTTCATCCGTCACGGCATCGCGGCCGTAGATGCCGCCCACGCTGGCGCGCGTGTCTGGATAGCGGCCGCTGCGCGCCGCACTCAACAGGGCCGCGGCCGCCGAGAGGTTCGCCTCGGCCGCGGCGAGATCGACGTTGGCGCCGAAGGCCTCCTGCAACAGCGCATCGAGCCGGGTATCGTTGTAAAGCCTCCACCACTCGTCCGGCGGCTGCTCCGTGGTCTCCGCAGTGGCTACCCGCGAAACCAGCGGCGCGTCGGCCCCTTGCGGATTGGCGGGCGTCCGGTAGTCCGGTCCCACACGGCACCCTGCAAGCAACAGCAGACACATCATCGGCATTGAGCGCTTGCGGCCGGTCATGTCGCGGTATTTCGCGGCCCGAACAAGGGACGTGCGGAGGCGGGTCCAAGCGGCGCGGGCTTGTGCGCCACGGCCAGGATCAATGCAATCGCGGTGAGGACGCCAACGGCGACAAATGTATCGATCACTGCCTGAGTTGTCGCCATGCCGCGCACCAGCGATCCCAGCACGCTTGCGGCGCGCGAGGCGCCCGAGGCGGGATCGCCGGCCCGCGCGGTGGCGGCCGCATAACTCTGGAGTCGCTGAACCACCAGTCCGTCGCCATGTTGCACGTGTAAACCGATCAGGTTCGATGCGACTTGACCGCGTACGCGCGCGAATGTGACGACGAATGCCGTACCGATTTCGCCGCCGAGCAGACGGGCCACTTGGACCGATGCGCCGAACGTTAGCGCGTCCTGCGGCCGCAGATGCAAGACGGCGAAGAACAGGACCCCCGAAAGTGCAAAGCTCTGGCCTACCGCCTGCAAGAGTTGCGAAGGAAGAAACTGCTCCGATCCCCAAATTGGCGTCAGGTTGTAGGCCACCATCAGGCAGGCGATGCTGATGAAGATGAAACCGACGGAAGCCACGAGGCGCGGGTCGGTCCGACGCAGCAAGAGACCTGCCAGCGGGCAGATAATCAGCTGCGGGGCCGCGATCCAGATCAGGGTCTGACCCACTTCGAGAGCACGGAAACCGCGCACCGCACCGAGATACAAGGGAATCAGGTAAGCCGTCGACAGTATCGTCAGGCGCAATAGCGCGATCAGCAGCAATAGCCGCGGCAGCGGATCCGCGAAGGCAACTCTGAGATTGAGCAGCGGATTGGCCGAGCGCGCCTCATGCACGATGAAACCGGCGAACAGCACCGTGCCCGCGAGCAGCAGCCCCCAGATCAAGCCGGAATTCAGCCAGTCGAGCCGATTGCCTTGATCGAGCGCTGCATAAATCAGAGCCAAGCCCAATCCCCCGGAAACCAGGCCAAACCAGTCGCCCTGAGGGCGAGTCGGCAACGGCGGTTTTGGGCGCACCCCGAAATGCAGGCACAGTGCCATCACAGCCGCGAGCGGCGCGTTCTGCCAGAAAATCCAGCGCCACGATTGATGGTCGACATACCAACCCTCGAGCGAGGCGGAAATGTTCAGCGATAATTCGAGATTCAGCGCGTACAGCGCGATGCCGTAGGCCCAGTATTTCGGCGGAGTATTCAGCAGCACGAAACTCAACGTCAGCGGCACAAAGAATCCCGAGGCCAAGCCGCCGGCAAACTGCAATGTCAGCAGCATGCTCAAGCTCGTTGAGAACGGTGTCGCGAGGGATATCAGACCGAAGGCCAATGCGGCGATGAGCAGAATTCTTCTCGGGCCGAACACCGAACCCATCCACACCGCCGCCGGCGCAACCAGCATCTGCGCCACCGTCTGTGCGGTCGTGATCCATGCGCCGTCATCAAAGCCCGCGTGGACGGCACCGCGAATATCGGCAAGCCCGAAAGTCGACAAACGGCCGTTGAGCGTCGAGATGAATGTTCCCATCAGCACGGCGAGTAAACCCAACCATGGTATCTTCGCTTGACCCGCCTCGCTCATCGGTGCGCGCTGTCCCGCGCGTCAACCCTGGCTTCGACGGACATGCCTGGGAAGAGCCGCGGTCCAAGCCCAGCGGCGTCGTCGATCACGATCTTAACAGCGATACGCTGCACCACTTTGGTGAAGTTGCCGGTGGCATTGTCCGGCGGCAGCAAGGCGAATTGCGACCCCGACGCGGGCGCGAACGCGAGCACATGGCCGCGCAACTTGGCGCCAGGGAATGTATCTACCGTTATCTCGGCTTTCTGGCCTACGGCCATATGCGTCAGTTGGGTTTCCCGGTAGTTGGCGATTACCCAAATGTGCGGCAACGGAATCAGAGTCGTGATTTGCGTTCCGATGCCGACATATTGGCCGGGCTTGATCTGGCGCTGTCCCACGACCCCGTCCTGGGTGGCGGTGATCCGGGTGTAGCCCAGATTCAGTGTCGCTATTTGCAAATTCGCACGTTGTGCGGCTATTGCCGCTTGCGCCTGTGCCTCCTGAGCCGCCAACACGCCGAGCTGTTGCGCCGCCGCCTGGGCTTGAGCCCGGTTTTGCGCCAGCTGCGCACTGAGCTGGGCGCGCACGGTATCGAGCTTCTCTTGAGCTTCGGCCGAGGAGGAACCCGTCTCGAGCAGCCGCTGTTGGCGCGCTAGGTCGCGGCTGTTCTGTTGCGCCGCCGCCGCCGTCGCCCTGATCACCGCCTGGGCGGCCTGAACATTGGCCGCTTGCAGCTCGCGTTGCGCCTTCAAGGCGTCGGCCTGGGCCACAGCGGACGCTACGTTGGCTTCGGCCTGCGCCACGGCGGCACGATAATCGACGTCCACGAGTTGCGCGAGGAGCTGCCCGCTATGCACATGTTCATAATCCTCGACCGGCAGGTCGCGAACATATCCTGAAACTTTGGTGGCGATGGGTGTGACATCCGCCTGCAGATAGGCGTCGTCGGTTGTCTGCCAACCGGCGCCCCCTTGCCAATAATTCCAGCGCGTTGCGACGATGATCAAAATGGCGACCGCGATGATGAACACGAGCGCCCGCCAGACAACCTCGGGAAGTGTGCGCCAATCGATATTGAACTTGAGGTCGCTCAAGAAGACATTACTGCATGACGGTGGTGTCGATCGTGACTCCTGGCGCCAAGGTGAGAGTGACGGGCGTCTTCGCCGCAATTTCCAGAAGACGCTTCGTCTGTTCGGCGCTAAGCGGTTTTGAAAACGACAGCCGCCGGTCGATGTGACCCTTCTTGTCGTCGTTCGCGGTATAGCGAAGTCCGACCGTGATTTTACCGAGCTCCCATTCCTTGCGACCGGCGTACATCCGCAGCGTGATGGACGTACAGGCGCCGAGACTGGCGAGCAGCAACTCGTAGGGGGAAGCACCGGAATCGCTTCCTCCCAGCGCGATCGGCTCGTCCGCCGTCAGGCGGTGGTGTCCCGATGCGATCTGTTGAGCGTAGTGATATTCGCTGGTGACAGTCACGTGTGCCATAAAATCTCCACAATTTTTATATAATACAATCGGTTAGAGTCTAAGTCAGTTATTGTCAATTCACAACGAGCGCCGTGCGCATGACCCGAAGGATTCCCATGTACTCATTCAATGCATTGCCGGCAGTAATGATGCTGTCGCTGGCGTCGGTTCCCGCGTTGGCGCAGCCGCCGGGCACGCGCGACGCCGATGCCGCACTCAAGAACATTTACAGCGCCGAATGGGCATGGCGCGAGGCGCAGCTACCCGATGATGAGGATAGCCAGAAGCCCATCGCGGACCACCTGCCCGACGTCGGCCCGCAGGCACAGGATGCGCGCCTTCAATATTGGCTCGACGTGCGCCGCAGGCTCGATGCGATCCCACGCGGAAATTTGTCGCTTGCCGAGCAGCTGAATTACGACGTGTACAGCCCGCAAATCGACGCATTGATCGCGAATCAGCGCTTTCGCGACTATGAGATGCCGGCCAATTCCGATACCACGTTCTGGACCAACCTTGGCTACACGGCACGGCGCACGTTTCGCTCGCTGCAGGATTACCGCAATTGGTTGGCGCAGATGCGCGACGTCCCGCGATATTTTCGCGAGCAAACCGCTGAAATGCGCGCCGGCCTCAAACGCGGGTTTACGCCGTCGCGAATCACCATGCAGGGCCGCGACTCCTCGTTGAGCGCCGTGACGGAGGTCGCCGCGGAGGCCAGCCTCTACTACGCTCCGTTCAAGGACATGACCGGTATACCTGCCGACGAACAAACCCGCTTGCGCGCTGAGGCCGTGAAAGCGATTCAGGAGTCGGTACAACCTGCGTACCGAGAGTTGTTGAAATTCATGCGGACCGAGTACCTGCCGCAAACGCGCACGACCCTGGCGGCGCAAGACTTGCCCGACGGGAAACATTATTACCAGGCGAAGATTCGCGAGTTCACCACGCTCGACATGGATCCTTCCGCCATCCACGCGTTGGGTGTGCGTGAAGTTGCACGGTTGCGCGAACAGATGATCGCCGCGATGTTGGAAACGGGCTTCAAACAGCAATTACCCGAGTTTCTGCTGTCGCTGCGCACCGATCCGCGGTTCTATGCCAAGACACCGGAAGAGTTGCTGATGCGCGGCGCTTGGATCGCCAAGCAGTTCGACGGCAAGGCAGCGAAGTTTTTCGGCTACCTGCCGCGTGCGCGCTTCGCGATCCGGCCCGTCCCGGATGACCTGGCGCCCTTCTACACCGCCGGCCGCGGCGGTCCGGGGGTTTATCTGATCAACACCTACGACCTGCCAAGCCGTCCTCTGTACAGCCTGACCGCCTTGACTCTGCACGAGTCGGCTCCGGGCCACGCGTTCCAGATGCCCATCGCGATGGAGCACACCAGCCAACCGGAATTTCGGCAACATACCTACATCTCCGCCTTTGGCGAGGGCTGGGCGTTGTATTGCGAAAAGCTCGGCGAGGAAATGGGAATGTACGATACGCCCTATGACAGGTTCGGTATGCTCGGTTACCAGATCTGGCGCGCGGCACGCCTGGTGGTCGATACGGGAATCCATTCACAGGGGTGGACACGCGAGCGGGCGATCGCCTACTTCCGCGAAAATACCCCGCTGGCGGATCGCGAGATCCAAACCGAGATCGATCGATACATCGCGTGGCCGGCGCAGGCGTTGTCGTATTATCTGGGCGAGATGGCAATCCTCGACGCGCGAGCCAAGGCGGAGAGGGCTCTCGGAGAGCGCTTCAATATTCGCGCGTTCCATGACGCGGTGCTCGAACTTGGCTCCGTGCCGCTGCCGGTGCTGGCCTCGCGCATCGATCGATTTGTCGCCGAGGGCGGAAAAGGCCCGTATCCGCAGATGGAGTAGTCATCTTATGAGAGATCACCTGCACGCGAAGTTCGGCAAACTGCTGTTGACCGCAATCATCGCGGCTGCGGGCGCCGCTGCGGCTGCGTCGGGTGCCGACCGAGGTTCGCATGCCAACAAATCGTCTTCCGACTCGGAGCCTGATCAAGAGTTGATCATTACCGGCCGTGACGCCCTGCGGCGGATCGTGCAGCAACAATGTGTGGTGAATTGGACGCAGAAACACGATCCGGCGCCATGCGAGCGTGTATTTCTACCCGATTCCAAAACTGAACGCGCCGGATACGCGGTACTCGCGGATCGCAAAGGCGGTGCGCACTATCTGTTGATTCCGACCCAAACCATGGTCGGCATCGACAGCGAGGAGTTGCTGGACCCCGATCTGCCGAACTACTTTGCGGAGGCCTGGCATGCGCGGGACCTGATCACGGCGTTCGTCGGCCACGAGGTGCCGAGAACGGCGATCGGACTCGCGATCAACACCGCTCATTCGCGAAGCCAAGATCAGTTTCACATTCACATCGAGTGCCTGCGCCCGGATGTCGCCGAATCCTTGAGCGCCGCCGCGCCGCGAGTAACCGATACCTGGTCGCCGGTCATTGTCGCAGGATCGACTTACCAGGCGCAGAGAATTTTGAGCGATGGATTGGATGGATCCAATCTATTCGAGATGTTGGCAAGACTGAAGCCCGAAGTGCGGCATCACATGAGCGATTACACGTTGGTCGTCGCGGGTATGCGCTTCAAGGACGGGCCCGGGTTCATCGTGCTTACCGGTACCGGCCCTACCGGGGAGTTGCTGCTGGATGCAGGGTGCTCGGTTGCCGGCGCCGGCGGCTAAAGCGTCAAGCGCGCGGCGCCGCCAACAACTGCACCCAATAGAGGCCATGTTTGGAAGCCTGGCCGGGCGCATAGCCGATGCCCATTTCGGCGAATCGCGCGTCCATGATGTTCTCGCAATGTCCGGGACTCTCGAGCCAGCCTTGTACGACTTCTTCGGCCGATTGAGGGCCGTAGGCGATGTTCTCGCCGACTAGTTTCTCGCGGTAGCCGACCGCTCGGACACGATCCGCCGGCGAGTGTCCCGCCCGATCCTGGTGCTCGAAATAATCGTGCCGGGCCATGTCGATGGCATGTCCGTACGCGACCTCTGCCAAGGTTCCCGACAGCCGCACGGGGGGCACCGGTCCGAACGGGCGCTCGCCACAGCGAGTGCCGTGCGCGCGCACGTCATTCACGAGCTCGAGAGTGCGCTTCGCAAGCGCCGGCGCCTCGGAACTCGTCGGCACCACATATGCCGACGCCAGCACCAGCCAGGTATCCGCGCCGTGACGATATAGGCCGATGTCATGCAAGGATTTGTCGGCGACGGTGCGGCATCCCGAGCGCTTGAGCAAATCGAGCGTCGCTGTCTCTGGACCTCGAATGTGTACCCCGTTGATGGCTTGGGCCGAATAGCCGCTGCGATCCGCGGCGGCTCCGGGCGTTTGGCCGCCGGACCACAGTTCGGCCGTGCGGTCCAGCACGGCGTTATGTTGCAGCGGCCGCGCGGCCGGCAGCTCGCCGCCGCAGCCCCCCATCCGCAGCACGTCGACGGCACGCAGCGCGTCCGCCCGCACGGCGGCGCTGGCCCACAGCGCGCTCAAGACGAGCAAGCACCACAACGGTTTGCGAGACAGGTGATTCATATTCAAAGGCAACGCGCGACCGGCGCATCGGATGACCCGCTGCCGGCGGTACCACATCACACAATCGACGGGTCATGGGCGATTGCAGGCGCTACAATCCCCGCAATGAGCAGCAGGGCAGAAGCATTCGAACAGTGGATCCGAACGTCCTTTGTTCAGATGAATACCGAACTCGAGAATTTATACTTCGCGCAGCCGAATCGTGCGCGGGTGGTGGGCTGCGGAGATGCGCTCAAGGCGGCGCTGCGCGACGAAGGCCACACTTACGTCGTCGCGTTGCTGGCCGAAGGCAACACCGGCGAAGGGTTCGACAGCGCCTACGGCGTTCTGGGCAGTGTCGGTTTGTATCTGGGTGCATTGCGGCGTCACGAACTCACCAACCCGGCAAGAGAGGAGCGTTCGCCGTTCCGCGAAGCCTCGTCTCTGGCATTGCACGTCGGCTCATCGCTCGGCATGGCGCCGCGTTTCTCGACGGGCCATCTCGCGACGCGCAACCGGGCCGTCGCGGGCGTGCGCAAGAGCTTCACCTCGCTGCGCGATGAATTCCTGTTCATCGACGAGAATACGCGCGGGATTCTATCGCTGCAGCGCGCAGCGGATGCACTCACCAGCATCGTGCATCTGGGCGTGTCCAGCCCCGTGGCTGACGTGATGTTCGAGGTGGCGGCGCAGGCGCTTCGCGACGTCATGCGCTTCAACGGCCGGCTGATCGATCAGCTGGACGTGGATCGATTCTTCTATTCGGTGCGTCCCTATTACAAACCCTACCGCGTCGGTCGTCAGGAGTATCGCGGCGCAAACGCCGGCGACTTTTCGGGCATCAATGAGCTCGACTTGCTGTTGGGCTTGTGCAGAGCCAATGATCCTTACTACGCCCAGCTGCTGGTCGACAAGATGCTGTTCATGCTGCCTGGCGACCAGGGGCGCTTGCGCGATTGCATGA
>CAYRAC010000034.1:3611-15078 GCA_964422045.1 uncultured Steroidobacteraceae bacterium | reverse complement strand
CGCTTTGCCGGCGCCCCTGTCCATAGCGCTTACGCAGGCGCCCGCGTTCCCGATTACCCGATCCTGCTGCGATCGTCTCGATACCGCTGATTTCGCCAACTACCTCGAAGTCCTCGTCGGCGCAACCGGCGTGTACGAATACGTCGCTTGAGAACCTGGACCACAGGTACCGGCCAAGCCGCCGGTCAGCTCAAGGAGTGACTTCCAGCGAAAGCGGACATGATCGAGCATTCGCCAGCTGCTGTCATACCCGTATCGTTACGGTGCTTCGTAGATCACCGCGTGCGCGTGCCTCTTCATAATCTCCGCGTCCTCAGCCTTCGAGAGCGGAGGGAGTTTCTGACCTTCGAGAGCGGACTCCGCACGCATGAAATCCTCGAATCCGGGAGCGGAAAAGATGAAGACTGCGTTTATCGCATCAGTGCCGATGTTGGTCACGGCTATCCATGTATTCGCTGGGATAAAGATCGTGGCGCCGCCATGTACTTCCCTCACCCTATCGCCCAAGCTCACCTTTGCTCGCCCATTCTGTAAGAAGAGAATTTCATCCGAGCCCGGGTGTCTGTGGCGATCTATCTTTCCTCCGGGTGGTAAGTCCTCGGTTCCGAAGACCAAATGTGACGAGCCGCCATTTTGCTGATCGACCTTCAATATAAAAAGGCCTGGTCCCCCTTCCAATCCTTCGACTGGTCTCCAGACTCGTTTTTCACCCTCGTCCTTTTCGAGGATGAGCGGAGCAACCTTGCTCGCGCTGGTCGTCGGGTCCTTCATCACCGCGGGCGAGCTAGCACCGCTTACCGCCACGACAACGCAAACTGCCAAAGCCAGGTGGACAATTCTCATTAGATGCCTCCCTCGCAGAAGCGGAATTTAGGTCGTGCCTATTTTGCCGGATAATCCGCACGACGGAACACGCCAATGATCGGTTTTTTTGGGAAAGTCTAACGGGATCTTCTATCGACTCACCGCAATCAGCGATCCGGAGATCACTCGCTGGCGCTGGAGCGAGACCATCAAGGCGCTTGGTATTCGCAGGCGTGGGCCCTACCAAGCGCGGCATTCGTCGGTGACGTGGCAGCTCAAATGATTTGGAAAAGAAGTGGCGGAGAGGGTGGGATTCGAACCCACGTGCCGGAATTACCCGACCATCCGATTTCGAGTCGGCGCCGTTATGACCACTTCGGTACCTCTCCGGTTAACTTAAAACTGCGTATTTACTTAATTTTAAACGGCATCGACCTAATAATCCGCTGCAGTGTGACGCGATAATCAGCCGCGATAGAAATGCATTTGTCAAGAGCCCGCGGGGGTAAATAAAGGATTATTCTAGCTTATCGGCGACGGGCCTGCTTTAACAGAACTCGCCCAGCCTCACGGGACTCTAAATCAGCTCACGACCGTGCGTAACTTAATCTCCAATCATTGGCAACGCTGGACGAAGGTCTTCCTGTCCGTTTCGGCCGTGACCTTGCTCGGCACCTGCACGCCGCTGCCGAGTTTGATCGATCAGATCAAGACTCTGGGTGAACTGCGGGTTGTCACGCGCAATGGTCCGCTCGCCTATTATCGCGGACCGGACAATATGCCGGAAGGTCCGGAATACGAACTGGCGCGCCGCTTTGCGGACGAACTGCGCGTGAAACTGACCATCACGCCGGTGCGCAGCTACGCGGAAATCTACGCGGCACTCACCTCGGGGCACGCGCATCTGGCGGCCGCGGGACTCAAAGTCCCATCGCAGACTATTCCGGGCATCGAATTCGGACCCGCCTACCAGCGCGTGCGCGAACATTTGGTCTACCGGCGCGGCGCGGTACGTCCCGCTTCATTGGCAGAAATCGGCAGCGGTGATTTGGAAATTGCCGAGGGTAGCTCGCACGCAAAGACTTTACACGCCGCCCGCGACTCGCTGCCCGACTTGGTCTGGGTCGAGAATGCCAGCACCGATACCCAGGCGCTGCTCGACGGCGTGGCGGATGGCAGCATCGATTACACGATTGCCGATTCCACTGAATTCGCGCTGGCACATGATGCGCACCCGGACTTGCGCATCGCTTTCGATTTCCCCGGCGTTCAGTCGCTTGCCTGGGCAGCCAGCACGCGTGACCCGGAATTCTTGCAAGACATGAGTAATTATTTTGCGCGGCTCAACGTGGCGGGCGAACTCGCAGCGATCGTCAAGCGCTACTATGGACGCTCCGAGGATCTGGAGTTCGTCGGCGCGCGCGGCTTCATGCGGCACTTACAAAGCCGCTTGCCGCTGTACAAGAAATGGTTCGAAGAGGCCGCTGCGCAAAGCAGCCAAGACTGGCGTTTGTTGGCTGCCATCGGCTATCAGGAGTCGAAGTGGAACCCGAGTGCCGCTTCCGCGTCGGGCGCCAAAGGACTCATGCAATTGACCGTCGACTCGGCCACTGAAGCCAAGGTAACCAATCCGTCCGATCCGCGGCAGAGCATCTTTGGCGGCGCCCGGTATTTCCGGCAGGTGTACGAGAAGATTCCATCGCACGTGCCGGAGCCGGATCGAACCTGGTTCGCGCTCGCCGCCTACAACATCGGCTACGGACATCTCGAAGATGCCCGGGTGTTGACGCAAAAGGCGGGCCGCGATCCGGATTCATGGCAGGACGTGCGCGAATTTCTACCATTGCTGGAACAGGAGCGTTGGTACACCCAGACCGAGAACGGTTACGCACGCGGCTGGGAGCCGGTGCGCTATGTAGACAACGTGCGCGGTTATCGAGATCTCTTGGAATGGGCGTGGGGCGCCGGCAGCGCATCGCTCAATTAGCGCCGAGTCTCGAAGAATTGACGCAGTAACGCGGCGCTTTCGTCGCTGCAGACGCCGCCGAAAACATCGATTCTATGCGTCAATTTGGGGACCCGCGGCAAGTCGATGATGCTGCCGCAGGCGCCCGACTTCAGATCCCACGCACCGAATACCACGCGCGACACTCGCGCGTTGATCGCAGCGCCCAAACACATCGCGCAGGGCTCCAAAGTTGCGTACAGAATCGTACTTCCCAACCGATAGTTACGCAGGCGCTCGGCGCCGGCGCGCAGCGCCACGATTTCCGCGTGTGCGGTCGGATCATGACTTCCGATCGGCCGGTTCCAGCCTTCACCGACCACTTCGTCGTTGAGCACCAACACGGCACCTATCGGTACTTCGTCATCGAGCGCGGCCCGCCGCGCCAATTCGAGAGCCCGCCGCATGAACTCGATATCGAGCGGCGAATTCAATTCATCGCCCCAGCAACATCCGGCCGACGCGCAGACAGCCGCACCATGAACAGCGTCAGCAACACAAGCAGCAACGCGCCGGCGCTCAAGCTCAGCGAGTTATGAATGCCTATGGCCGCGCCAAGCAATCCGACACTCAATCCGCTGAAGGTTCTCAGACCCATGGCCGACATCGAAAATACGCCCATGACTTGGCCGCGGATATGTTCAGGCGCATTCAGCTGAACCAGCGCTTGCGCCATCGCATTGAACCCCAATTCGACGAACCCCGCGACTAACAGCAGCGTTACCGCGACGACGTAGGTATGCGATTGCGCGAACCCGACCAGCGCGCAGCACCAGATCATCGCCAAGATAAATGCCGTGCGGATGTTGGGCCGCAACAGTCCGAGGCTTTCCAAAATCACGCCGGCAGCGAGACCGCCGGCGGCATCGGCTGCCAGCAGCAAGCGGTACGAGAAATCTGCCCGGGCGTGCCCGAGATCCAATGCGAAGCCCGGCATTTGCGCTTGATACGCATTACCGACAAAGAACGAGGCGGTGCCGATCAGAATCGTCATGGAGGCGAGCACGGGATTTCTTGCAACGACTCGCATCGTCGACATAACGTCCGCAAAACCGTTAACGGCCTGCGGCGCCGGCCGCTCGATCGACTCTCGCGAGCCGTACGGCGCCTTGATCAGCCAGGCGAACATCGGAACATAGATCAATGCATTGATGAATATACCGTAGGTGGGTCCGCATAAAAGCAGCAACTCGCCGCCGAGCGCAGGGCCGACCAGGAAAGCCAAGTAGCGCCCGGTCGCCATGAGCCGCACCGCGCTCGGCAATTGCTCCAGCGTGACGATGCGGTGTATCAGCACCTGCGACGCCGGTATCCAAATGACGCCGGCCAGACCATGAATGACGAGCAGCACCATTGCCTTCCACATCGTCGTGGAGTCGGTCAAGAACATCAGGCCCCAAGCTAGCGACACACCGATAAACATCAGCATGCCGATCTGAATCAGGCGCCGGATGTCGAAGCGGTCCGCGAGTCTCCCCGAGAATGCGGCAAAGAACAGGTACGGGACCCAGTGCGAGATGACCGCGAAACCCGCCAAGGCGGGCGAGTGAAACTTTTGAAATATCGCCCAATAGCTAATCACATGTTCTATGTTGTCCGCCGTCATCGCGGCAGACGCGGCAAAGAAATAGACCCGAAAATCAGCGTTAGAGAACGAAGTAAAGGCGCGATGCCTGGGATTAGGCGGGCGCGGCGCGTCGTTAAGGGAGCTCAATTGTCTTAGATGCCTCGGCAGGGTGGGTAGCAGCACGAATTGTAGCCGAATCCAAGCTCTCTCCGGCCGCCGTTTGGCGTCGCCCCAAATAGCGGGTCAATGTCTCGCGCCAGTCAGTAGAATTGGACTATCGCCTGCGGGCAGATCGATAAGTAGACGGGGGCTTCATGCGTGGATTGGCGCTACTGCTGGCGTGCTGGTTGGCTTCGCATGCATATGCAGACGAAGGAATGTGGACCTTCGATAATTTCCCGACGGCCGCCGTTCGGCAGAGTTTCGGCACGGAAATCACGCCCTCCTGGCTCGACCACGTGCGGCTGTCGACGATCCGGCTCACCAACTGCACCGCCTCCTTCGTCTCGTCGGCGGGGCTGATGCTCACCAATCATCACTGCGTGGAATCTTGCCTCGCGGAATTATCCACCAAGGACAACAGCCTGGTGGAACTCGGCTTCACCGCGCCGACACGCAATGCCGAGCAGCGATGTCTATCGCAACTCGCGGACGTGCTGATCGGCACGGAGGACGTGACCGATACTGTCGCCAAGGCGCTTACGGGTTTGAGCGCTACCGCGGCCAATGACGCGCGCAAGCGGACGCTGACCACCCTCGAGCAAAACTGCGAGCAAGCGAGCATCAAGGCCAAGTCGGGCAGGCTCAAATGCCAAGTCGTGACTCTTTATCAAGGCGGCCAGTACTTTCTGTATAAATACAAACGCTACGATGATGTGCGCCTGGTGTTCGCTCCGGAAGCGGATATTGCGTCATTTGGCGGCGATCCCGACAATTTCCAATTTCCGCGCTGGTCGCTCGATTTCGCGCTGCTTCGAGCCTACGAAAACAACAAGCCGGCGGCAACAGCGAATTATTTGCAAATTGATTTCGCCGGACCTGCGGTCAATCAACTGGTGTTCGTCGCCGGCCATCCGGGATCGACTGAACGTCTGCAAACGCGAGCCGAACTCGAGTTCGATCGCGACCTGCCGCTGCCGATCACGTTGATGCGAGCGTCGGAGCTGCGCGGCCGCTTCATCCAGTTCGGGACCATCAATCCGGCCGATGAGCGCATCGTCACGGTGCCGCTCAATAATCTGCAGAATGCCATCAAGGTGCGCCGCAAGGAACTCGACGCACTGAACGACGATTCGATGCTGGCCGCTAAATCTGCAGCTGAAGAGAGGCTGCGCGCCAGCGCTCACTTGGCGGGTCCTGATCCCTGGCAAGAGATCGAGGCCGCTAAGGCGCGCGAGCGCGCCCTCTATCTGCGATACACGTTCCTCGAAAGCGGTGCCGGGTTCAACAGCGGCTTGTTTCACGACGCACGGCTGCTGGTCAGAGGCGCGGATGAACGAACCAAGCGCAATACCGACCGCTTGCGTGAATTTACCGACGCATCGCTGCCGTTTATCCAGCGAGAATTGTTTGCGCATGTTCCTGTGTATTCCGAGGTCGAGGTGCTGACTCTGTCCTTTTCGCTCGAACGAATGCGCGAATGGCTGGGCCCGGACGATCCCACGACACGCAGACTGCTGTCCCAGGAGTCACCCAACGCACTGGCTACCCGGCTCATCGCCGAGACCAAGCTGGACGACGCGGATGTGCGCAAGCAGCTGTGGCTTGGTGGCAGCAACGCGGTTAACGCATCCCTCGACCCGATGATCGCGCTCGCTCGCTCGGTCGATGCCGATGCGCGCGCCATCCGCAAACGCTACGAGGACGAAGTCGAGGCGCCCATCGCGGCGGCGGCGCAGAGAATCGCCGCGGCGCGCTTCAAGGTGTACGGAACCGGCGTCTATCCCGATGCGACGTTTACGCTTCGCCTCAACTACGGCGTAGTGCGAGGTTGGGTGGAGGATGGCACGCCGATCGCCCCCTTCACTTATCTGGATCGCGCATTCGAGCGGGCGACCGGCGCTGTGCCTTTCAGAATACCTGCCAGCTGGAGCAAGGTAAAAGAGCAGCTCGACATGCGTGCGCCGTTTTGCCTCTCCACCGATAACGATATTGTGGGCGGAAACTCCGGCAGTCCGTTGATCAACGCCGACGGCAAGATCGTCGGTCTCATGTTCGACGGCAACATTCACTCGATTGCAGGGCACTACAACTTCAATGCCGCGAACAATCGCGCCATCGCGGTACACCCGGCGATCATGCGCGAAGCGCTTGACAAGGTCTATGGCGCGAACTCTATTCTCGCGGAACTCGGCGCAAGATGAGCCCAATGGAATCGATCAAGGTGAATCAGCCGAGCGAACCCGGCGAATACGACGACGGCATGCAGGCGTTGCTGCAGATCATTTGGGGCGACGGTTACTTATCCCCGGGCGGACCCACGGAAGTGGCGCAGCTGCTGCAGGGCCACGACATCAGCGGCTGCTCGGTGCTCGATGTTGGCTGCGGCCTCGGCGCCATCGATGAACTGTTGATCACGGATTATCATGCAGCGTCCGTGGTCGGCGTCGATGTCGACCCGGTGCTCGTGGCCGGCATGCAGGCGCGCGTCGAGCGCGCCCAGCTCGGCGACCGAATCCGCGGAGTGACGGTGACAGGGGGCGTCCTGCCGTTTGCCAGCTCAAGTTTTGATGTGGTCTTCTCCAAAGATTCGTTGGTGCAGATTCCGGACAAGCCCGCGATATTCGCCGAGGTTCTGCGTGTGCTCAAGGCCGGAGGGCGATTCATCGCCAGCGACTGGTTGCGCGGCGGCAGCGGCGATTATTCGCGGGAGATGTTGGAATTTTTCCGGCTGGAAGGCATCGCGTACAATTTGGCGACGCTCGCCGCGAGTGCCGCGGCGCTGCGCGCGGCCGGCTTCGTTGATGTCGAGCTTCGCGACCGGCATGAGTGGTATCTCGATCTGGCGCAGCGCGAGCTCGAGGCCATGCAGGGCTCTCTCAATCCGATCATCGTGCATCGTATTGGAGCGGATCGGGCACGGCACTTCGTGGATAATTGGCGGCAACTTGTGGTCGTTTTGCAGCGCGGCGAACTTCGCCCCGGGCATCTCAAGGCGCGAAAGCCGGCAGCCCGCTGAGATGGAAGTGGCGGCCGGTTTCCGCCTCATTGCCGAGGAGAACCACCATTCATTTGGTCACGATTCGTTGGGTCAGACGTGGCAGCTGGATCTTTGATTCATTGGGGCTGGCGTGACTTCTCAATCAGTGCCACAACTTTTTCCCAGGGCATCGGGCCTTGGTGCATGGCGAACACCGTGTCGACGATGAGGTTTTCACGCTTCACCGCCTGCGCAACTTCGTACATCAGTTCGGGATCGTATAGTGAGCCGTCATCGTTGAGCGCCAGCGTGTCGCTCGCGTACAAGAGATGATGCTCGGGGAAATACACCATGTATTGCCGCTCGGTGGCAGCGCCGCGCAGCGGATAAAGCTCCATTCGATTCGCGCCGCTACCGACTTCCTCCTTCTTCGCCACCAGCTTCCAATGCGGCTTGGGATTCGGCGATCTCTGCAAGGCATCGGGCTCGATCGTGTGAGGCGCAGCCATCATTTTGTCGAGCAGCGGCTGATTCAGATCGAGAATGTACACCGGCAATCCGAGGGCTACCGCTTGTCGCACGCCGCCGGTATGCGGCCAGGAATCCGAGGTCGACAGGATGGCGTTGATTTGCACGCCGGGATGACGCCTGCGCGCCTCTTTGAACACTCCTTGTGTATACAGGCTGGAAATCGGCGCTTCGAGAATCACGATTCCGTCCGGCTGCTTGACGACGGTCGCGTTCCAAGAACCGGCGAATAAATCGATCCCGGGAGCCAGCGTGGTGGCCTCTTTGACGGCGAAGGGACGGTTCCAGCCCGGCGAGGCGGCGCTTTGTTTGACCGCCCCCGCAGTCATCTCAAACGCTTTCTCATCGAGGAGCACGTTGAATTCCACGTTCAGTGCTTGCGTTGAACTCCAAGCGGCGGCATTGCGTTCCTCCACCCAGTTGGTTGGAAAGCTGACCCCTTCGACCAGCTTCCAGTTGTCCCAATAGGTGCGCTGCCGCACGTCGCCCCAAAAATACCAAAAATCGTGAAACACACGGGTGGTCTCCACGGCGTCCGGCAGATGATTGAAAGGATTGAGGAGTATTCGCACTGGAACGTGCCGCCAGGTGAAGGCGACCACAGCATGCGGGGTCGATCGCAGAATCTGCGGCGATTCGAAGTGCAGATCGACGGCATCCACGGCCGTCTGCAGGATACGCGCCGGACCCAGCGCGAGCGCTTCCCTGGCCGCGTCTAGGTCCCCGAGCGAACAAGGCGAATCGCCGAACTTGGTGTGGTACACGCCGCCGTCCGGGCCCACGACCAGCGTGGTATCGGATTCGGCTTGATTGGCATCGGACTCCGGCCACGTCAACTTGGCTTCTGTGAGTAACCGTTGATTGACCAAGTCCAAGATGACGGTGGCGCGTTCATACGATGTGATGAATGGCGCCTGGCGATAGGACTGTTCGACAAGCAACGTGTGCCCGACGGTCTGTAGACGCACGTTAGTTACTTGCTGCAATCGATCGCGGCCACCCATGGCTTCGAGCGCGGCGGTGACGCATTGCTGAGGGCTTTCGTGGGCGCAACCCGGGGCGGCCACTGGTTTCTCGCTGGCTGCGGCGCCGGCTGCCACGCTGCCACCACACAACAAGGCCAACGAACCCAGCAGTTGCGCATATTTGGCCATTAGACCCCCTCTATGACGAACCATACGTTAGCGGCTGCGTCCGACGCCAGATGAATCGGCCGCAAACTGCCGCACTTGAGTCAATGAGTGAGCCGGCGTGTTGTTGCGGCGCGACCGGGCCGATTAGTCGCCGGTTGCCGGGCGGGCTTCGGCGGCGGCGAGTCGTACCATGCAATCATCGAGCAGAGTATGCAACGCCGCTGCGCGCTTGACTCCGAGGCGCGCGTTGAGGGCGAGTTGCGCCTGCTTCCAGGCACGCTGGCCCTCTAACCTTTTCGCCCGGCCTTCGTCGGTGACCTCGATCACGCGCGTGCGCGCATCCTGCCCGGCCCCCACCCGCAACCAGCCCCGAGCCACCAGGGGCCGTAGATTGCGCGTCAGCGTCGAGGCATCGAGATGCATGTGTAGTGCCAGATCCGACGGCCGAATCGGCCCCAACAGGACGACGTGGGAGAGCAGCGAGTATTGCGTGTTCTTGAGGCCCGTGGCGCCGACGTAGGCGTCGTAGTGGCGCGTCACCGTGCGTGTCAACTCGCGCAGCTTCAAATTGGTACATCCACGAAGCTTGACAGACTCGCTCATTCGCTTTTATTGTATATACAATATTTGTATATGCAAACAATTATCTCCTCATCCAATCAAACCTTGAACCGCTGGCGCGAAGAAGAAAAGGCGGTGCGCGCCAGACTGGCAGCGACGACCGGGTATGCCCGGCCAGCCCAGGTACAAGGCCGTACGGGTATGCAGATGTTCGAGGCAATCTTCGACGGGGAATTGCCGCGCGCGCCGATTGGCGACACGCTGGACTTTTTACTGATACACGTTGAGCCAGGGGTCGCCGTGTTTCAGGGCCGGCCACAGCAGCGGCACTACAACCCGCTCGGCACGGTCCACGGCGGCTGGTTCGCGACGCTTCTCGATTCGGCAGTCGGTTGTGCCGTGCACTCGACGCTGCCGGCGGGCAAAGCCTACACCACGCTCGAACTCAAGCTGAATATGGTGCGCGCTCTGACTGACGCCGTGCCGCTGGTGCGCGCAGAGGGCAAAATCATCCACGCAGGCCGACAAGTCGCGACAGCGGAAGGCCGCCTGGTCGGCCCGGACGGCAAGCTATATGCGCATGCGACTACCACCTGCCTGATCTTTGATCAACCGCCCGCTCGCGAACCCGCCTAACCCGTCGACGGTGGGCTTGACCGAACCAGTGGGTGGGACAGCATTGAAACCAGCTTGCGATCCATCGCGCCCTCGCCCGCGGCTTCTTGCAGGGCCATGTCGATCACCGACTGTTCGTGGTTCACCATGAAAACCACCAGCGGCATATCCTCAGGCGCGGCGACCTCGGACAGTGCCTGAAAGCGGCGCAGATAGGGTAGCGCCAGCTCGGCCAGAATGGCCATCGCCTCCTTCCAAGGCATCTGGGCAAACCGCTCCGCCGCAGCCAGCCCCGCAGCGCGCACGCTTTCATCCTCAACCAGACTCAGGGCGTGTCGTGCAAGCAGCGGCCTCAATCGGACTTTCGCTTCCGACTCGAGCTGCAGGAACAATCCTAGTTTGTATTGTTGATCCGGGTCGGTCGCGAGCCCGAGCCAGCGCGACGCCAAACCCTCTCCCAGCACCTCTGCTGCGTACAGCTCGGCGATGCCCGCGAGATAAGCGTCCTTATCCATAGGGGATTAGGACATACGTTAGCAATGCGGGTGGCAGCGTCGTCTCCAGGCCGGGCGCCGGTCGCGGGATCCGACTTGAATTGCAATGCCCTGCTGCAAGATATTAGCTCCTTGACATCCTCGCCCTCCGTAAACGAAGGGGATTCCCTGATGGCGATCAATGCCCTGATCGCGAAGCACTGGATGCTTCGTTACCCGACGCACGCTAGCAGTCGAAACCGCCGCATCGTCGCACGCACCGGCGACAGGTGCGCCGCGTTCAAACGGTGCCAGCGCGTAAGCGCGTTAACTCTGGCAAGTCGCGAGCATAGGAGAACTACAGTGGCAATTCAACACAAGGAACGGCGCTTCCTCCCCGGCCTTAAGGCCAGGGTTTCAGCGCCGAATATTCCATGAACCCGGCGGCTCACCGATATCATATTTTCGAAACCGCCGGTGGTTGGTGCGGCATTGCGTGGAACAGCGTCGGCATCACGCGTTTCCAACTACCTGCATCGAACGCCCGAACGACCGAGCGAAATCTACTGCGCCGGCTCACCGTCACTGAACCGGGAACGCCCGCATCCGCCGAGCGTGCCGCCGTCGATGCGGTCAAACGAT
>CAYRAC010000034.1:0-3511 GCA_964422045.1 uncultured Steroidobacteraceae bacterium | reverse complement strand
GAACCGGGAACGCCCGCATCCGCCGAGCGTGCCGCCGTCGATGCGGTCAAACGATATTTCGCGGGCGAAAAGACCGACTTCTCCGACGTGCAACTCGACCTGAATGAGCAGGAGAGTTTCTTCAAACAAGTCTACGCGAGCGCGCGGCGAGTCCGATGGGGTCAAACGACGACTTACGGTGCATTGGCCCGGGAACTGGGTGCCGGAGCGCAAGCCGCGCGCGATGTCGGGCAAGCGATGGCTAGAAATCCGGTGGCGTTGATCATCCCATGCCATCGCGTCTTGGCTGCCGGCGGCAAAGTGGGCGGCTTTTCGGCGCCCGGAGGTTCCGCTGCAAAAATCCGCATGCTGCAACTCGAGGGCATCCGAGTCGGACCGCCGCCAGCGGCGCAACAATCGCTCGAGTTGTAGTTCTGCGCGGTTTTAGTGCACATCCATGGGCGCAGGCGTCCCGTCGGACCATTTGCCCACGGGGACCACAAACACCGTAGCTTCGTCCGGACCGCCCTCCGAGCCCACGACGGGGGAGCCAGGAAGATTTGCTCCCCACGCGGCGACGGGGGTGTGCGGCTCGAAAATCATCAGATGGGGATGCCAGTGGCCATCGGCATCGGACAGGTGTTGCTGCTTGGACATCATGAAGCCCATGGCCCCGGGCGCGGGAGCTTTGCTCACCGATTTGAGGCGAACCCGCATCTCGGCCTCAGAAAGGCCCGCCAACACCCACTGCGTTTTTTCCAGATCGACGGGGAGTACGGTGCTCACGGCGGCGGGGTTGTAGCATATCGGCGAGCGAATTTTGGCGTTCCAGAACTCGGGATCGCCGAAGGAGGCAAACCACGAGCGCTGTACAAGGCACACGAAACCATTCTTACCCTTGGCGGCGGGTTCATAGCCGCGATCGCCCAACACCAGGACGTCAGCTTCGCTCGAAATTGACGCGGGCGCGCCGCTGCGGCTCAAGGCGATTTCCTCCGACCGGCTCGCAATCCGGTATTGCTCGATCGGCGCCATGTGCACAAATACGGTTTTTTTCCCTTCCTGCGCTCCGCTAGGCGCGATCGCGCCGAACAGCAACTCCAGCCCGCAGATTCCAACTGCGACCACCCGTGTCCCGTTATACATAGATTTCCCTATTGGCTTTAATACTTCACCATTTGGTGAACTGTAGCGGGTAGCATCCGGACATGTCAACCAGGCGCGGCCGCTACCGGCCTCCATTCACGCCGCCGAGCTCAAAACTGACTGGCGCTTGTAAAAAGTCGGTTCACCGCGGCGTAGTCTGCGCACCCGTCGAACATTTCGCTCATCGTTCCCGCAAGGAAGCGTGACACCAGATGGCTCATCCCACCAATCGTAGCTTGCGCGATTGAGGAACCCGCGCTCAAGCGTCGAACGCCATTCCTTTGCAGCGTCTCCACCGGCGGCAGATTCGGAACGGCCATTATGTTGAGGGGCATCGGCTCTATCGCCGCGGAGATTGCCAGCATGGCATCCGCGGTTGCAAGGCCGGGAACAAACAGGCCGTCACAACCTGCTGCACGGTAGCGCGCGGCTCTACGTATGATTTCCTCGGTGGCCGCTTCTCCGCTTGCCCCTCCAATATAAACATCCGCACGCGCGTTGATGAACAACTCCGCACCCGAACGATCGGCGTGATCTCGGACCGCGGCGATTTTCTCGCAGAGAAGATCGGGGGAACCGGTACCGTCTTCAATGTTGATGCCCACGACACCGAGCGCCAGAATGCGGGCGACCAGGCGTGCCACTGCGGCCGGATCGTCCGAATAGCCAGCCTCGACATCAATCGTCAGCGGCACCCGAATGACGCGCGCTATGTCGCGAGTCGCGGCGATCAGTTGATCCTCCGGGAGAGCGTTGCCATCCGGATAGCCGCGCGACCAAGCGAGCCCCGCGCTCGTGGTCGCGATCGCCTTCGCACCGAGGCTCTCGATCAAGCGCGCCGTGATGGCATCCCAGGCATTGGGCAATAGCAATAATTCCGGCCCTTGATGCATATTCCTAAAAAGCCGGCTGGACATGTTTGATCCCTGTACTTAGCGGGTTGGCGGTTCAGAAATGGAGAGCCAGTGCGTCCTGACCGCCTCGTTAAACTCGCTCGCCCGTGCTTCCGGAAAGAAGATTCTGCCGCCCGTTATTTCCATCCGCCGTCGCGATCCAGCGATTGTGTTTTCCAGCCAATACGACCACTTCAGATCGAAGAAAATGTCGTCTGTGCCCCACGCGATGAGCGTAGGCGCGTGCACCAATTTAAGCGCCGCTTCGATATCCACAGTGTGCCTGCAGTCGAACGCATTAACGAACCGCTCCAAGTCTTGCAGACGCTGCGCCGAGCGAAGGTGTGGCCGCAAGTACGTCTCGATGGTATCGTCAGATACGCGCTCAGGATGCTCATACGCCAAACCCAATGCTTGCGGCAGGTCAGCACCAGACTGCGAACGCGCGTCGGGTACAACGCGTGTTCGACGTAGCTGATGCTTCCGGACGGAGTATCCACTTGGCGTCGCGCGGCAAAGAACTGTTCGCCGCTCATAAGTTCTTACTCGGAATCGATTCACGCAACTTTTGCGCACATTCATCGCAGCAGACTTCAACGACTCGCACTCCGATTTTGACTTCGATGGCACGCCCGTCGAGCCTGCAATCGCAGGCCGCACAAGTCTTTTCCGTCATGATTGCATCTCCAGCAGCCGCCCTCGCTCAGGGCACCCCTAGGAGACCATCTGACAGCTGCGGCCGCTGTCGAAATCTTTAGTGATCAAGACGACTGGGCGTATTGTCTGAAGGCGGCCGGCGATCGGCCATATGCCAGTCGGAAAGCGGCAGAAAAATGACTATGGCTGGAGAAACCGAGGTCTGCGGCCAAGGCGGACAAATCCTCATAGTGTGCAATCAGATCCAGGGCTCGCGCGAGACGCAATCGCAGGTGATAGCGATAGAGGGGTATTCCCTCGGTCTTTTGGAACACCTGCGTGAGATAGACCGGCGAGCCGCCGATCTCAGCGGCGATTTCGGCCAGGCTCCAGCGACGCGACAGATCGCTCGCCAACAGGACCTTGACCCGATCGGCCAGCCGACGGCGTGAGCGAGTCGCTCGAGATTCGCGTGCCGTGCGCGGCCCGAGGCTTCGGCACACCAACGTGAGCGCCAAGCTCTCAGCTTCCAAGGGCTCGACGGTCCCGTTGCTGAGGCTATGGCGAAGCACAGCGACCAGGGTTTGCGCACGCGGATCGATACCCAGGTGTTGGAAGCGGAACCCGATGGCTTCCCGTCCGTTCAGGAGCGACGTGGGTGCTAGTTCCCGCAGGACATGTTCCGCTAGCGTAAGCGACAGGCTGGCATCGCCGCCGGCCATCGGATGACTGACCTGGTACCCCTCGGCCGCGTTGAAAAACAACACATGATTCGCATCGGCGACGGCCTGATCGCCACCGACGTGGCGCACGTAAACCCCGCGATAGGGAAATACAAGGTGCGTCATCGAGACGCA
>CAYRAC010000033.1:0-15326 GCA_964422045.1 uncultured Steroidobacteraceae bacterium | reverse complement strand
CCGGCATCGACGAATGTCTGATACACCCCGGCGCGCGCGCCAACCTGAAGCGCTTGAACGAGCATCGCACGGCCTTCGGCTTGGTCTCCGCATCCGAGCAGGGCATCGGCCAGGTGAACAGACAATCGCAGTGCCCAGTAATTGTTTCGCTTGCCGGAGCTCGCCGCTTGAAGCTCTCGGAGAATCGTCGCTCCTCGACGCGCGTCCCCGGTGGCGATGAGGACCTGTGCATATGCCAGAGCATGGCTGGCATGTACTGTGTCGTCCAGGGAGAACCGAGGATCACGCGCGAGCGTCTCAATGCGCTCAGTACAGATCGCGGCCTCTCGCGCGCGCCCTTCTCTGAGGAGGAACTGGGTACGCAGCATCAAGCTCTCGGCCATCATCCCCGTCCAGTCGCGCGCCGCCGCCAGCGCCTCCGCCTCCTTCAGGATGAGGAAGGCGAACTCCGTGTCTCCGCGTCGGATGGCGAGACGAGCCAGAACGCGATATCCGCGCAAGGCGCTCTCCTCGTCCCCCGAGGTTCGGACCGCTGCGAGGTTGTCCATCACGAGAGTGTCCAGGCCGGCGCAGTGCCCCTCCTCGTAGAGCAAGTCTGCGAGCACGACGGCTGCTCGGGCGGTCGCCGGTGATCGATTTCCGAAACGACTCACAGCGCGCTCGTGTGCGCTCCTTGCAATTCTCGTCGCGACCGCCAGTCGGAGCTGTTCAGCCTCCACGATCGCTTCGAATGTCGGGCCGATGATGGTCGCGAGCCCGTGCGTGCCACGATAACTCGGCACGGCGTGATTGAGACGAGGCACCGCGTAGTATCGATCAAAGTCCCGCACCTTCCAGTAGCCGACACGCAGCGCTGCCGCCAGTGCGGGACTCTTCCGGCCTGGCCGGTGACGGCTTTCGAGGACGGCAAGCGCCGCGCGCACCGTGGCGCCGTCCCGGCTCTTCAGCACCAGCAGCAGGGCTCTTAGGACTTCGGCAAACTCCCTCGATCGGGACGCAGTCGAGGCATCGGCACGCGCGATCTCATCCTCGAACTGTGCGACGCTCGCCGAGGCCTCGTCGATGCGCAGCTCGATAAGGCTTCGCCAAGCGCGCACCAGCAGAGTGTTTGGCGAAGGCCGGGCGCTTCGCGCTTGCACCGCGCTGAGCTCCGCCCGCGGCTTGGAATTCGCATGAAGCACGGTAGGCCACGGGCGAGAGTCCCGCTTCAGAGATGCGGAAGCGTACGGCCGGACAACGGCGAGAGATGATGTGTGCACAGCTTGAATTGAGCCTCCGTAAGACATGGATCGTTCGTCCAAACCGCTGAAAGACTCCGCGTGGTTGGTTCGGAAACAAGGTAGGCCGCGGCGGCTCACCGCAAGCTCACGGGATAGGTACATGGAGGGCTCTTCAGGCATATTCACTCCGCGGCATTCCGTCTGTGCTGGCGGATTCGAGGTAGTTTGGTTGCTGTCGGCCATCTTTTGACCTATCCAAGTCGACGGGAGTCAACCTTGCCCGGCAGCGCTTCATGTTGCACCTATCCAAAGTTAGGGGTTAGATAGGTCTGCTCACCACGACGCACAGAACAGGCTCGGCGCATGACCGACACGCAAAACGAACGCGCGATAATCCAGGGCAAGCTGTTTCCCGCCACCGGCACGAGGAGGCCGTTGCCCCGGCCGAGGCTTGATTCATCCAGCGACGTGCTGGACGGCGTCTTTCCGGTCGTTGTCGTGGCCGCACCTGCTGGGTACGGCAAGTCCACTCTCATGGGTCGGTGGCACGCACGGCTGCTCGATCGCGGAGTTGCTTGCGCCTGGCTATCCCTGGATGAAGACGACAACGACGCGGCTCGTCTTCTGCGTCATTTGATCGCCGCACTACAGAAGGCCAGCGGGCGGATCGGCAAGGATGTCGCGCAAGACCTCATCGCCGACTTCGCAAGTGGTTCAAGGCCGGTGCTCGAGGCGATTGCGGGCGACCTCGCGCAGCTGCAACACCGCATCGTGCTGTTTCTCGATGACTTGCAACTGGTCGAGGGACCTGAGGTTCGCGGAATTCTCGATTGGTTGATCAACTACGGGCCCCGCACCCTGCAGTACGTCATTGGGACTCGCCGCGACCCGGCCCTGCGCTTGAGCGGCCTTCGAGTGCGGTGCCAGTTACTCGATCTGGGGCCCGAGCAATTGCAATTTGATGCCGCGGAAGCGGCTCAGTTCTACAAGCACCGCCTCGGGCGAGACCTGCCGGCGCCGGATCTGCAAACCTTGCTGACCAAAACTGAAGGCTGGCCTGCGGCGCTCGAGCTCGCGGCCCTAGTGCTCGCCGGATCGAGCGAACCGAGCGTGTTCATCCGGCACTTCGCCGGCACAGACACCAGCGTGGTTGATTATCTGTGCGACATGGTCCTGTCACAGATGGACGAACGAATACGCGACATCGTGTTCCGCATCTCGATGTTCGATCGCGTCTGCGCCCCGCTCGCTCGAGCCGTCACCGACGCCAATGACGCCGAAGAGGCGCTGCTCGGCCTGCGCACGCGCAACCTGTTCCTGATTCCGCTCGATCGATCCTGGGACTGGGTCCGCTTTCACCATCTGGTCGGCGAATTCTTCCGTGAGACCTATCACCGAACGGCGCCGCAGCAAGCCAGGCAGTGCCTGGTGCGCGGAGCACAGTGGTTGCACGCCAACTCCCATATCGAAGAAGCGGTGAATTGCATGATCCGCGCGCAGGAGTGGGAGCAGGCCACCCGTTGGGTCGCCGAGAGTGTGGAGGAACTCGTCTTTCGCCGCGGGTACCACCAGACGATCCTGCGCTGGATGCACGCCCTACCCGAGGAATGCGTCGATCGCTACCCGGTCATCCGTATCCAGTATGCCTTTGCGCTCTCGTTCTATCCCCTGGATCAGGAATATGAAGCGCAGATCTACCGCCTACAGCAGCTGCTGCAGAATCTCGAGGCGCATGCCCATCACGACGCCCGCGGGGTCGAGGAGTTGCGTTGTGCGGTCGAAATGCAGGTCGCCATGTCGACGGGCTTGCGCGATGAGGGCATGCGAGGTGGCGAATTGGCCGCAGCGTGGCTCGCGCGCTGGCCGGAGGCGTCGCTCAGGCGCAAGGGGGTGATGGGCAACGTCCTGAGTTTTGGACACAAGACGCAGGGCGAAATCGAAGCGGGACTTAAGATGATTGCCGGGACGCGCCAGTGGCTCGAGCAAGGCGAAGGCTACTATGCACTCAGCTGGACCGCCTACCTCGAGGCCGTGCTGCACCTTAAACGCGGCAGTTACTTTGACGCTAGGCTTGCGTGCACTCGCGGGATCGAACTTGCTGAGCGAAAGCTCCATGGCCATCCGGGGCAGATCAGCCTGCTTCACACCCTCCTCGCGGGCATCGGTTACGAGTTCGACGAGATCGAGCAGGCCGTCGCGCATCTCGAACTCGCGTCGAGCAGCGTGAAAGAATACGCCCATGCCGACGCCGTGATCGTTGCCTACTTGACGCAAGCCCGCATCCAGCACCTGCGGCAGGATGAGAATGGCGCGCTGGCCATGCTAAGGGAGGGACAGGAACTCGGCGAACAGCGCGGCTGGCGGCGCGTGACCCTGTCATTAGCGGCCGAAGAGTGCCGCAGCCTCGCGCGCGCGGGACGTCACGAAGAGGCCAGGCTCGTGGCAACACGCTTTGACTTTCACGAGTTGCCGGCCCGCAAAGGCGCCGCACCCCTGAGTTGCGACAAAGCATTGCGAGCGGCCTCGCGTTACTTGCTCAAGCAATCGCCGAGAATCGCCATCGCGGCGTTGGATGCCGCAATCGACAACAGCCAGCAACGCGGCCTTGCGCACCGCTCGGTGGAATTGCTGGTCCTGCGCGCGTTGGCTGAAAAGGAGGGCGGCGACTGGACCAGCGCCTTGGCGGACGTGCGTCGCGCACTCACCATCGCTGCGCCGAGAAACTATGTCCGCGTGTTTCTTGATGAAGGCCGCGAACTCGCCGCACTGATCGATCGACTCGACCTGGAGCAGCTGCGCGGCTCCGAGGCTGCGCCCCTGGCGCGCCGCCTGCTGCGTGCGATGCGCACGCCTGACGTTCAGGGTGAAGCCCCAATGTGCATGGGCGAAGAGCTGACGAAGCGAGAGCTGTCGATCCTGAAGCGCCTGGAGACCGGCCTCAGCAACAAGGAGATCGCCGAAGCAATCTTCGTCTCTGAAGGCACGCTCAAGTGGCACCTTCACAATGTTTACGGCAAGCTCAACGTCAAGAATCGTTCAGGCGCGATGACTCGAGCGCGCGCGCTCGGCATTCTATGATTTGCCAAATCGGGTGCGGTTCGGCATTCAAAGGTTCTCGGCGTAGGCAATGCCCGAGAGGTTTCCCTGAGCCATTGCGATAGGGCGCTGTTCCGTTCCGTTCAGGTGTGCGCAGTAGATCGAGCCGCCGAGATCCGTGACGAACATCCGATCGCCACGCACATCCAACGCGATGCCGATGCCTTCCATCAAGCGCCCGAGCACGATGTCCTGGTAGATGCAGCCATCAATCGGCGTGCGACTCACGTTGTTGCCCTGCGGAGGATCGCCCCGATCCGTCCAGTAGAGGACGCGATGCTCGAGGTCGAGCTCCAGATCGATCGGCTCCGGCAGCCCGTCGAACAGGACCTCGACATCGAGGCGGTTCGTCGGTCTCTGGCCGCGGGGCATATCGATGCTCGCCCGAAAGATGCGCCCGTGCCCAGAGTTATCCGCACCCTTCTGGGTCCAGTACATCTGGCGCCGAATGGGGTCGACGGTGATTCCGACACACCAGTTCGATGGATCGTGGCGATCACCCTCGCCTTCGCCGGTCTGGATGAGTGTCTCGACCTGGGAGCCATCGAGGTTGGCCCGCATCACGCGCATGCCCTCGCGGTCCGACCAATAGAGCTTGCCGCTCTCTTTCTCGAGATGGAGTTGCTTTGGCGTGAACGTGCCTCCTTCCGGAATAATGAATCGACGATTGCCGCCGTCCAGATCCGCGCGTTCGATCGAACCATCGTTGCGGTGCGGAACGCCCATGTTGGTCCAGTAGATGTAGCCCGCTGCCGAATCGATCGCGAGGCCATCGGGAAGCCGGCATCCGGTGACAAGTGTTTCTGGGTCCGAGCCATCCGTATTGAGCGAGAAGACCCGGCCGCCGCTCAGCTCGAGCACGAACAAGCGTCCATTCATTTAGGGTTGTCGGAGAGCGTAATCTTCGTACCATTCGCCGACAGGTTGAATCGCAGCCCCCCGGTCTGGGAGTGCAGCTTGATGACCACCCCCTTCTCGTTCTTGAGGTAGGCGATCGAGCCGCCTTCAATGATGGTTACGCCGGCCGTGACCGCCGAATAGTTGCCGCTGAGATCCGCCGGACTGGTCAGATTGTAGACCTCACCCTCGGCGGTAATACCGGCTCCGCCCACATCCGCGACCGAGACGCCCGAGAGCTTGAACTTGTACTCTTTTTGGTCTTTGCTGTAGTAAAGGGTGCCGTGACCCCAGGTGTACCCGATTCCGATGGCGACCGAGCCGCCGCTGAGCCATACGTAGGCTGACGGTATAGCTGCCTCCGCGACGGGGGGCGGCGCCGCCGCCGCAGCAACTCCGGTTACGAACACGAGTGCGAAGAGACTCAGAAATAACTTGTGCATGGCTTGTTACTCTCTAATGCCTAGGAACTGGAAGGGGTGATGCTTCCGTTATCATGCCGATCGAGAACCGGAAGGGCTTGCACCGGTTTGTCTTCGCTTGGCTAAAATTGAGATCGGTTAGACTGCATCTCATGAGCAAGCCCCAGTCGCACCGCCATCCCTCTGCCAAACCCGTGGTACGCCGGATCGACCGAGTGACCGCGCGTGAGGTCATCACCCACGGAATCGTCAGGCCGATATTCCACGACCTGTTTCACCACTTCATGACCGTGAGTTGGCCGCGTCTATTCGCCACGTTGGCCGCGTTTTTTATCGTTTTTGACGTTTTATTCGGCTTTCTCTACTACTTGGTCCCAGGGTGCATCGCTAACTTGAATCCCGCGGGTTTCGCGGGCGATTTCTTCTTCAGCGTGGAAACTCTTGCAACCGTGGGTTATGGGGAGATGCATCCCGAGACCTTCTATGGTCACTCGATCGCTATGATCGAGATATTCGTCGGCCTCATGTCCTTGGCATTGATTACGGGCCTCATGTTCGCCCGATTTTCCCGACCTCAGGCACGCTTTTTATTTACCAAGAATGGGGTCGTGCGCCCCGTTGCGGGCAAGCCAACATTGATATTTCGAGCGGCGAATGAGCGGCAGAATGTGGTCCAAGAGGCCTCCGCGCGATTGCGCATGCTGCGTGATGAGATAACCGAAGAAGGCTATCGCATTCGTCGCATCGTTGATTTGCCGCTGCTGCGTTCCCAACACCCCATGTTCGCACTGGGTTGGACCATCATGCACGTCATCGATGAGGCAAGCCCGTTGCGCTCCCAGTCGGCGGAATCGCTATCGAAGTCGAAGACGGCGTTTGTCCTGAGCCTCAGCGGTACTGACGAGAACACGGGCCAGACATTGATGGCTCGGAGCGAGTATTCGAGCGCTGACATTCGATGGAACTCGACATTCCACGATATCCTCGAAGAAGCGCCGGACGGCACTCTACACGTTGATTACAACAGGTTCCATGATATTGAGCCGCTTTAGGACCCCGGCGCAACGTCGTGGATGTCCGGCTCAGTTTCCACCGCGCGGCTCATAGGTAAATTTTTGACCCGAGATGGTGGCCGCATACATCAGGCCGCCTTTGGCGATCGTGAACACCGCCATGCCGTTGAAATAGCCGCCGCTGGTGTTGGCGTTCGATGACTCGGCGCTGGCTTCGGAGCTCACGCCGGTGGTTCCGGCACCCGCTTCGGCCCCCGCCGTAATGGCGACCGCGCTCGCATCCGCTCCAAATTGGAAATGGCCGCTCTCGAAGTCATCGAGCGCACGCTTGTCCTCAAAGAAAATGATCTCGCTGTAGGCTTTGGCGCCGGCTTGAAAACCCGCGCTGACGAGATTCATCGTCGTATCGCCGGTGAGCACCCCATGCGCATAAACGCGACCCTTGCCATGAGCCGCCCCCACCACGAAACCGGCGCCGCCGACGGTCGGAAACACGGCATATCCGTACGCCTTGGCAAAAAAGGTGCCGCTCTTGCCGGCGTGCTTGAAGGTGTGGATGGTGTCGTCATAGCTATCGGCGCGGGCTATGCCGGCGCTGACACCGGCGAGGACGAGAGCCGCGGCTAAGGACTGAAGTAATTTAAACATCGCTGATCTCCTGCAACGAGTTAAGGTGTTTTGAACGAGGCTGCGTCCGCGGCGATACGATCGGCCAACTGGCCGATCAATTCGCTCCACACGTGAGCGACTGCTGGCGCTTGCGTGGCAGCCATGGACACTTGCAACGAGGCGACGCTGCGCTTCGCGCTCTGCGCTCCCGCTGCAGGCACAATGAGCCAGCTCGCTCGCATCGATGCTTGCGAGGCGACGAGCGTGAATTCCAAGATATCGACGTCTATGCCCAATGCCCCATCAGGCTTCGGCAGCCGCGGAAAAATCACGCTGCCCGACGGCAGCCGTTGGTCCAGATCGTCCGACAAGGTCTGCCGGGCAAGTTGCGCCAAGGGCGCGGACCAGTGATCGAAGTCGCTTATCTCGAGTTTTCCAGATCCCGAGAGGCTCAAGATTTCGATGCGATCCCAACTGGCGGGCACGCTCAGGGTATCGACCCGAAGCGCGGGCGCCTGATAGGTATCGATGCGCGTCGCCGGCACGGCCGCATCGAGGCTATAGATCCGGGTCGGGGCACTGTGACAGGCGCAAAGCGTTGCCGCGACAGCACAGCCAATCGCCCGCCAAACTGATGGGACTTTGTTCATTTCTCCGGCCTCTTGCCGCGAATCAATGCCTCGGGATGCCGATCGAGATAATCGGTGAGCGTTTTCACGGATCGTGCCGCCTCCGTGATCTGGCGAATGGCATCGGCTAGGTTTGCATCCGCGTTCGGGCCGCCACTTTCAACGATCTGCCGCAAGGCGGTCGCGGTTCCCGAGAGCTCCGCCGCTGCATCGTGGAGTTTGCCGACGAGCGGACCGATCTGCGGCTGCACCTCGCTGAGTAGCTTATCGATCGACGTCAGGGTCGAGTGCAGGTGCGTCAGGCTGTCCTTGAGTTCCGGCGATGACATGAGCGTGTCGAGGTTGCCGGTGATTTTCCGTAGGTTCGCGCCGATATCTTCGAGGGGAACGGCATCCAGTTTGTTGAGGAACATGTCTGCCTTGGCGGCAATATCCCCGAGATTGCTTGACCCCGGCGCACTCGGGAAGCGCGGATTGCTGCCGTCGGTGGCGAGCTGCGCCGCCGGTGCACCCACCATCGGCACCAGCTGAATCGACTCATCGCCCAGCACCGGCGGTGACTGCTGAAGTCTCGCGCGATAACCCAGATGAATGAGGCGTGTCAGCGCAGCATCGGTGGCGGCACGCCAATCGCCGGGTGTGTCCGCTGCGCTCGCGCCTGCCTTGACGTGCATTTGCTGCGGATAAAGCACCGCGGTGGCTATCGCGTAGGGGGCGCCGGTGCGCTCGTTGTAAGCCAGCCGCGTGGACTCGACTTCGCCGATCTGAAATCCCAGCAGCGTCACGGCCGACGTCTCATCCAGCACCCCTGCATCGCCGTCAAAGGCAAATTCATAGCGTACCGTGGGGCCGGATAGTCCTTGCCGTGCGGCATTATGCGAGGAGTACAGGGTGAACTCGGTGTCTGCCGGGCTTTGCGCATCGCTAAGAATGGTGGTGTCCACCTCGAGGTCGATACCGCCCGCCAGCAGCGTGTTCAAGGGTGCCAAGTTTGCGGTAATTCCTCCGCCCGCGAAGGAAAGGCGCAACGGACTTATTTTCCAAAAGCGCGCGCCCGGACGGATGAGCGAGTCGTATGGTTGGCTAATGAACGTCTGCAGCCGAAACCCGTGGTTGCCATCGAATCGAATCTCGATGACTTTGCCGATGGCTTGCCCGTGAAACAGCACGAGGCTGCCCTCATGGATGGAATTCAGGGCGTGGGCCCGCAGCGCGTAGCGCGTGCCTTTGTCGCCCGGCAAAATCAGAGGCGCCTGATCCTGTCCCTCAAATCGATCCGCGGGCTCGCCTCCCTCGCCGGGCGCATAGCCGATGGCGATTCCGGAGACCACGGCCTTCAGCGAACTTAAATCCGAGAGGTTTGGATTGGCGCCGATGAGCCAGAAACGAGCGTTGGTATTCAGACCGCTTTTTGCCGCCGGCACCAGACGCAGCAGAAAATCCAGCCGCCGACCATCGGCGTTCGGCTCGATCTTGAGCAAGTGGCCGGCTTCGATGCCCTGATAGAGCACCTTGGTCATTCCGGGTTTTGCGCCGGCGGCCCTGCTGAAGGTGACCGTGACCACCTCCCCACGATTCAACAAGGTCTTGACGCCGAGGTAACCCACGATCAGCAACGCGGCAAGCGGGATGCCCCAAACCAAATTCGGCCAGAGGGTGCGACGGCGCTCCGTTAGCGGAGCATCGCTCGTCGCGTTGGTTGGGCCCTCCGAGGTCGTCATCGATTCTGCTCCGCCGCATCCCACATCTTGCGCGGATCGAAAAACTGCACGGCCAGTGTCGTCAATATGACGACCGCGGAGAACGGCACGACCGCAGGCTCAGCATGCCCGTCGATGAGCGCGTTGAACTGCAAAACAGGCACGAAGCAGGCAATAGTCAACGGATCCACCATGGACCATCGCCCGATTTCCTCGACAACGCGAAACACACGTGTTTTGGCGACCAGGAATCGACGCGAGCCGCACATCGCCGATGACGCGCACCAGGCCAATCCGAGCATTTTGAGCAAGGGAATGGTGAAACTGGCCGTGAAAACAATCGCCGCCAAACCGAACAAATGCGATCTGACCAGATCGATCACACCGCCCAACACGGTATACGAGGTGGGCCTGAAGTCGATCGGAATCGTTGCGATGGGATAGATATTTGCGGGCAGGTACATAAGGCCCGCGGCCAACAGAAGCGCCGCGGAACGCGAGTAAGGATTTGTTTTGCGCGCGGCGACGCTAGTGTAACAGCGCGGACATATCGTCGGTTGATCCGCCCGCGCCATCACCAGCTCGCAAACCGGGCACATCATGCTCGGTGCCCGAATCGAGCTGCGGTCCGGCGCTATCCAACGCCAAACCTGTGCCTTATCCAGGGTCGCCCGCGCCACCAATGACAAAAGAGCCGCGAGAATAAAGCAGATTGCGCCGGGCTCCAGCGACACGACGAGCGATGAATGCAGTCGAAGAAATGCCACGATCAAGCCCAAGAGAAACACATCGAGCATCGCCCATACCTGGAGCGCGTTACAGATGCGGAAGGCCGGCCTTAGCCATCGAGGCCGCCGCCCCAGCCGCAGCGCCAATAGCACCGCTGTCAATGCGCCGAAACGTATCAGTGGAAAGGTCAGTACAAACAAACCGACCAGCAGGGCAAGCAACGGCGCTCCGTCGCGCCACACGACGTAGACGCTCATGGGCAGGAAGCTGGTTCGGGTCGCGCCGAGTGCTGAGGCGGTTAGGAAGGGCGCAGTCCAAGCCGCAATGAGCAGCAGCAGGATCGCCGCCGAACAGGCCAATGTCGCATTCAAACTCTTCCCGGCACTGTGCTCCAACTGGGTCTTACAGCGGCTGCATGACACGATATCGCGTCGCTGCACCGGCGGTTGAATCTGCAAGAGGCCGCAATTGCGGCATTCCACGAAGTGACGCTGGGAGGGGGTGCTTGGGGTGAGTGTCCGGTCGACATGCAGAGCGCGCATCATGGTGGCGCCATCATGTCGGAATGCTGAGCGAATATTCAAGGCCGGTCAGTAAAGCCCCGGCCCTTGCAGTGCATTAGCGCATCTTTGAGCTCGATGCGCGAGATTGTCCCTGCGTGATAGTCCGTCAACCAGATGGCCCCGTGACCAATTCCCAACGAGTCGCCGCCGGGGCCCAGCCACCGGCAGAGTAGCGCCGCCGAAGCGCCATCGACCATCGACAGTGGAACCTTCCATACCGTGGTCCAGATCATGCCGCCGCCAAAGCTGATGTCGCCACCTTTGCCCGGAATTCCAAGTGGCGTCGTGTGGGTGACCTGCCTCGTTCGAGCGTCGACTCTCGTCAGCGATCCGTCACCCTGATTGAGTGTCCAGACCGCCCCAGCACCCGCGGTGAGGAAGCGCGGGCCCGGGCCGGTGGGCGTTGTGGATAGCACCGCACCGGTGACGGCATCGACGCTCGTAATCTCCGACCCGTCGGCGCGGGTCACCCAGATTTGGCCCTCAGCGTAGAGGGGATTGTACGAACCCGCCGGCACACGGATTGTCTGGCGGACCCCACCGTCTGTTGGATCAATGCGAGCCAGTGAGCCGTGCTTATCGATAACCAGCCAAACGCTATCCGGACTCGTCGTAACGCCGCCCTCCGCCGCCGCGGGACCTACGTCGAAAACGCTCAACTCATTCGACGCAAGGTTGACCTTGGCCAACCGAGGATATTTGCCGCACAACGGAACCCAAAGACTACCGAAGCCCGTCGCAAGTCCCGCGCAAGGCTCGCCGCCGAGCTTGACCGTTGCCGTCCAGGTGTTTGTCTTCGGATCAATCCTATTCACCGCAAAAGGTCCCGTGCTGCCGACCCAAACAGCGTCCGGTGTAATCGCGACCCAGTCTGCGGTTTTCCCCAAGTGGATAATCGCGGTGGATTTCAGCTCGCTGATCATCCTCGGCTCGATCGTAGGCGCAGCTTCCGCAGCCAACCCCTTGCGGCCTGAGAAAATAACCAGAAGCGCGAGACCTGCTACAGCGGCAACCACCGTCAGCGTCAGCAACCCAGGCACTGCATCTCGATCTTTCAAAAAGTGGCCCACCGATTTTTCTGCGATGTGGCCCTGTTGTAAGAGCCAGCTACAGGGCACCTTACGACACGGCGACACCCAATGACAGATGTTTTGGAGAGGCACGTGAGACATCGGCGGAAAATTGCAGTAGGTCTGGGACTTCTCGCAGGCATTGCTCTTTTCTTTCCGCGGCTCGGGGCAGCCCAGTCGCAGACTCCGCCCAGCGCGGTGCGCGATGGGCAGCACGATTTCGATTTCAACCTTGGCACGTGGCATACCCACATCCAGCGAACCCTTGATCCCTTCGCGAGCAGTTCGGAATCCGTTGAACTCAATGGCACTGTGACCGTGCGCAAGGTATGGGACGGCAAAGCGGAACTGGAGGAGATCGAAGCGGATGGCCCGAAAGGCCACTGGGAAGGCCTCACGCTCTTCTTATACAACCCGAGCGCGCACCAGTGGAGTCAGTCCTTCGCGAACAGCAGGGTCGGGACGCTGTCGACGAATGTCGGTGAATTCAGGGACGGCCGGGTCGTGCTGACTGGCGAGGACACCGTGAATGACAAGACGATCCTGGTGCGAGCCATGTGGTCCAACATCAAGCCGGATTCGCATCAATACGAGGAGTTTTATTCGAGTGATGGTGGCACGACCTGGGTACGGGCCTTTATCGCCAACTTGACGAAATTGAAACCCTGAGCACCGCTCAGACCGGAAGCGTCGAGAGGTTTGCCGTCGTAGCCGCAAGTCCTAGCGCGCACCACAGCGGCGCCGCAGCGCTTTGCGTCCCACATCGTTCTAATCGTTCGGAGAAGAGCAGGTGGGAAAGTCGCCTGCCACGGCTAAGCAAAGCGACTGGTAATAGTCCAGTGAATGCGCGGGCGGGTCGACACCAGCCGGTAACGGGCGCTTCGAGAGGCTCTGAAAGAAAGCGATGTTGGCATCGCGCCACCATTTCGCCTCATGCTCCTGGATCGCAAGAAACGCTGCAACCTGCGTATATCGATCCGCGTCTACGAACGACCCGAGCCCCTGCCAAGATTGCCGCATGCCGCTGACGACTCGTACCCCATGATCGTAATGAGCAACAAGTTCGTCCCACAACGACTTTCCCGAAGTCATCCGATAGCTCCATGGAACGTGGTGAAACCAAAGCAGGTACTTTTCCGGGGTATTGGCCAGATCGCTGAATCGCGCGGCAAGCTCGGGCGCGTATTGCGCCACCGCATTGCTGCCGGTCGAGGTTCGATCGAAGCCGATACCGTCCGAGTCGGCGCGGCTGAAGTACAGCGATTTCCCGTCATCTTGCGCAGCTCCCGCGAGCCACGGGGCCGGCCCAAAGTGACTCGCGGACATTTGATGGCTGAGCCCCAACGGGGTCATATAGTCAACGACTGCCTCTCGAGATTTCATCATCATGTCAACGACGGGCTCGGTGAATCGGGAATCGGTGGAGAAAGTCATCCTCACCCATTCTCGCGCGATGCGGGACGGCTGAAGAGTTGGGTCCCACGCGAGGCGTCCGAATGCGTACCAATTCGCTTGGTCGAACTGGGACCCCGTCCAATTCCGGTCGGCACCAACATTGGCAACACCAGCCATCCCGGTCCTTGGGTATCCGTGCAACGATCCGTCGATCACTTTTCCAACCGTGGAACCGGCGCCGTTGGCGTAAGTATCCGAGGTGAGCGTCTCTTGCCACAGTGGAGCGAGATAAGCGAGATGGGTGGCGAATCCGAGATACTCTTTGGTGATTTGCAGCTCGAGCATCAACGGCGTGTGCGGCATGGCACCGAATAGCGGACTAAACGGTTCCCGCGGCTGAAAGTCGATCGGACCGTACTTTACTTGCACAAGCACATTGGCCGCGAAGTGCCCATCCTGAGGCACGAACTCTGTAAAGGCCTTTTTTGCGCGGTCATCCGGACCCTTGTTGTAGACGAACGCGCGCCACATGACCACACCCCCATGCGCAGCGAGCGCTTCGGCGAGCATATTGGCGCCGTCGGCATGCGAGCGGCCGTAGTCCTGAGGTCCTGGCTGCCCTTCCGAATTTGCTTTGACCAGAAAACCGCCAAAATCCGGAATCAGGGCATATATCTCGTCCGCCTTTGCCTTCCACCAAAGCTTAACTGCCGCATCGAGCGGGTCAGCGGTCTTGAGATCACCGAGTGCAACCGGTGCGCTGAAAGGGGCGCTGAGATATACGCGCAGACCGTAGGTTCTGAAAACCTTCGCCAATGCGGCGACTTTACGCAAATAGATGGGCGCCAAACTGAAAGCGTTCGCGTTCACATTCGTGAGCACCGTGCCGTTGATGCCTACCGAGGCACAGGCCCGAGCGTAATCGGTGTACCGAGGATCCAAATAGTCCGGAAGCCTTTGCCAATTCCACAAGGAGGCTCCCGCATAGCCACGTTCGACGGTGCCATTGAGATTGTCCCAATGATCGAGGAGTCGTAATTGAATGCGCGGCGCGGCGAGAATATCGAGGTGCGTGAGCGCTTCGCGGGTCTGTATGAGCCGCAGGAAATGGTACACCCCGTATAGCACGCCCACGTCCGTGTTCGCCGCAATCACGGTCGCTCGGTGCCCATCGATGACGACGCTGCGGATGATGTAGCCCTCAGGTTCGCTCTGCTCGAAGTTCAAGCGCAACGCCTCGAGCTGGGGAGATGTCTTGGCAGTGCCGATCAGGATTGCGCCGTCCCGAGTGACGAGCCGCGTTAGTGTGGGCGCCGTGCCCACCAGCCCGGCAATCCCACGAGTAAGCTCGTGTTGCGCGGCCGCTAAGGTGGCCGAGGGAACAGCTCCGGCAATCTGTGTCGTCGCGTGCTCGTACTCGGATTTCCACCTCGCCTCGACGGGCACGTAGCGAAGCCACAGATCGTAGCCGTCCTCGGCGCGCGCACTCATTCCCGATACCACGAGCAGCAGCAATAGCGAAGTCGCTCGCACTCGATGCGGCAGCGAACAAACCTGGTGACGGTCACTTATTGGCATTCTTTCGGCGATGTTGCCGCTCAATTCGGAAAGTTAAGCTTGCGCTCGATCTCCTGAAAACGCGCCTGCGTGCGCACAGGATCGAGCAATACATCCCTGTTCAGCGATACGAGTCCGGTATCGTGCACGCGGTATGCGGTGTCCAACCATGACAGGGCGGTCGGTATGTCATTCCATTGAGCGTAGATTTCAACGTACTGAATTGCCCCCGCCTCGCCCAGCGTGCGCTCAATCTTCGTCAGCGCTGCTTCCGCGTCGGCGATGCGGCTTTGCTCATGGTAGACGATCGCGAGACATACGAGATTGTAGGTATTCATCGGGGGACTCACGCAGGAGTTCGCGGCGGCGTGAAGCTGTCCTAGCCTTCGATAAGAAAGACCGCGAAATGCCGCGGCGTCGCCCAGC
>CAYRAC010000032.1:0-15502 GCA_964422045.1 uncultured Steroidobacteraceae bacterium | reverse complement strand
ATATCCTGAACTGCCGGGCACCCACCGGCATCACCTCGACTTCGATCGCCGTAATAATTTTCCAACGAACATTCAGCGGCTCGAAGCATCGGAACACATTCGCCTTCATAATGGAGAAAACTACGGCGAGAATTTCGACCCGCGTCAGCACGGGGCGGTGATAAGCGCAAGCCTCGCAAGACGCGCGCAAGATCCACAGTGGCGTGAATATTTCAGTCATGTTCAAGCGCTTCGGGCCAAACAATTTTGGCGCGATGACCGATTCGCTGGCATTCGCAATCGCGTCATCGAGCAGCGTCGAAATCCGACAGACGCAACGCGTGAGGCCCGTACGAGGCGCACTAAGCAGGCCGAGGTGGCGCGAAGAATCCGCCTACGAGCCGGGCGTTTCCCCGATACTATTGCGAGATTCCGGGGCACGCCCGCGTATCGCAATCACAAAGTCGTCGCCGTGCGCGGGTTACCCGGCGATCACGATGTGTACTGCCTGACCGCACCCGAGGCGGGCAACTTTGCCTTGGAGAGCGGGATTTTCGTACAAAATTGCGGAATTATAGTCAACGTAACGCCTTTGGAACCCGAGTGGGAGGGGCACGTTACCTTGGAATTCTCGAATACCACGCCGCTGCCGGCCAAGATCTACGCCAACGAAGGCGTGGCGCAAATGCTGTTCTTCGAATCCGACGAAGTCTGCGAAACTTCGTACCGTGATCGCGGCGGCAAGTACCAAGGCCAACGCGGCGTTACGCTGCCGAAGACTTAGTTCTTGACGCTTTTGATGCGCATGGCGAATTCCAATTTGCCGTCGCGCGTGCGTTCGGCTTGCACGGGTATGAAGCCGAGCGAGGGTGCAAACCACATCCGCAGAATGCGGTTGTTGCCGGTGCGCCGGCTCGAAACGATCACGGTGTCGAGCTCGCCGAGCGCCGTCCTGATTCGCGCGCTGCCCTCCTGGGAATAGATGAATTCCTTCAGCTCATCGTTGTCGAGGATTTGAAAGGTGTTCGGCAGGTTACCGGACTTCAGGTCGAGCATGACTTCGACCTGGATGGACATGACATCCTGCGTCCCCGGTTTGAGCTCCAAGTCGACGGGCTTGTTTTCCGAGGTGCCGCGGGCACGTCCACCGCCCCAATCGAAATCCAGGCTCACCGTGGATGAGCCATCCGCGGCGCGGTATTTTTCCGGGCGGGCGTGCTCCGCTTCGATGCTCAGCCAGCTTTTCTGGGTGACCTCGGCCCGGTACAGCCGAAACACGCCGCGCGCGGTGATGGTCCACGTGTAAATGAAATGACCGGACTCGCCATCCTGTTTGAGTTCCAGGTCGCTGGTGCCGATGTTGATGCTTTTCCAATCCGCCTCGTAGTGAGCCGAAAACGCCGCCAAGCCGGTGCCGGCGGCAGGGGGCTCGGCTGCGATCGCCGGCGCCACCAGCAGCGCCATCGCCAGGACGCCCCGCGAACTCACGGGGGCTCTGCGGGCGGCGCGTCGAGCTTGACCGGCTCGCGAAGCAGCTGCCCGTCCAGCCACGCATTGCCGGCCGCGTAACGCAGTCTTCCCTCGCCAAACCATTGCACGGCGAGCGGATAGATGCGGTGCTCCTGGGCCTGCACTCGCGCCGCCAGACTCGCCTCGTCATCGTTTGCTTTGACCACGACCTGCCCCTGGATGATCGACGGACCTGCATCGAGTTGTTCGGTCACAAAATGCACCGTTGCGCCGTGCTGCGCGTCGCGCGCCTCGAGAACGCGGCGATGCGTGTGCAGGCCCGGGTATTTAGGCAACAGCGACGGGTGGATGTTCAAAATTCGACCGGCAAAGGCCTCGACAAACTCCGCGGACAAGATCCGCATGAAACCGGCCAGCGCAATCAAGTGGGGCGAGCAGGCCTCGATCGCCGCGGCCAAGGCGCGATCATAGTCCGCCCGGTTCTGGAACTGCGCCGCGCCGAGCACCTGCGCCGAGACGCCGAGATCGCGCGCAACTACAAGCCCCGCGGCGGCGGGCTGGTCCGAGAACACGTGCGACACTTGATAGGCGGCGCCGGGAACAGCGCCGCGCTCGATCAGCGCGCGCATGTTGCTGCCGCGTCCGGATATCAGGACGACGACCGACGCCCGGGATCGCTCGTTGTTCAAGCGATGACGACACCGCGAGAACCCGCGCGAACTTCACCGATGAGCAGCGCCTCCTGGCCCATGTCGCGCAAAATACCGATGGCGCGCTCAGCGTCGCTCGCAGCCAACTGAACCGTCATGCCGATCCCGCAATTGAACACGCGATACATCTCGGCATCGGCAACCTGACCTTGGCGCTGCAGCCAGTCGAACAGCGCGTCGCGGCGCCAGGACTTGCGCTCGAGCACCACTTCCAAACCGTCGGGCACGACCCGCGGAATATTCTCGACGAGGCCGCCGCCGGTAATGTGTGCCAACCCGTGGACCGGCAGCTTCGCAATGAGGTTCAACAACGGCTTCACGTAGATGCGCGTCGGGGCCATGAGCCGATCAACCAGGGTGAGGCCGTCGAGGGAACTGTTGAGGTCGGCGCCCGACACTTGCAGGATTTTGCGAATCAACGAAAAGCCGTTGGAATGAGCTCCCGAGGAGGGCAACCCGAGCACCACGTCCCCGGCGCGAGTTGCCGAGCCATCGATGAGCGCATCCTTTTCGACGATTCCGACGCAGAATCCAGCCAGATCGTAGTCGGCGCCGTGATACATGCCGGGCATCTCGGCCGTTTCGCCGCCCACCAGCGCGCAGCCGGCCTGAACACAACCTTCCACGATTCCGGCAATCAGCCGTTCGCCGACGCCCACATCGAGTTTGCCGGTCGCGAAGTAGTCGAGAAAAAACAGGGGTTCCGCGCCTTGCACCACCACGTCATTGACGCACATGGCCACCAAGTCGATACCCACGGTGTCGTGTCGTTCAGTGTCAATCGCGAGCCGCAATTTGGTGCCGACGCCGTCCGTCCCGGAGACGAGGACGGGCTTGCGATAACGATCGAGCGGAACTTCCACCAAGGCGCCGAAGCCGCCGAGGCCGCCGAGCACCTCGCGGCGCATCGAACGCCTGACGTGAGGCTTGATGCGCTCGACGAGATCCTCACCGGCATCGATGTCGACTCCTGCCTCGCGATAGGTTACCGGGGCGCGTTCAGTCATTCGATTCCTCGTTCGTGGAAGGGCGGGCCCCACCCGGTCGGCATCGGATAGGCCGTGTGGTATTTTACCTCACACCATGCCACATTATTTCAGTGTCTTTTGCCGCCGCAAATTGCGCCGGGCCGTGTTTTTATGCTCGATCGGCGTCATTTTTTGTTGGTCACACGCGGCCCACGCGCTGACCCGCACGGAGCTGTACCAGGCAAGCGCGCCGGTCAGCGATCGCTCGGAGGCGGCGCAAGCCGCGGCCTTCCAGAACGCCATGAAGATCGTGCTGATTCGGGTCACCGGGCGGCGCACCGCGGATGAAGAGCCGGCGCTCGCGCCGCTCGTCAGCAACGCCCGCCGCTATGTCCAACAGTACCGCGCGGCGCCCGACGGGCAGTTGTTGGTATCCTTCGATGGTCAGGCCATCGAGCGCTGGCTCACTCAAAACGGCCAGCCGCTCTGGGGGCGTGAACGACCGGCGACCTTCGTGTGGCTGGCCGCTCAAACGGGCGCGCAATCGGGCACGGTCATCACCGCCGACGACACATCGGACGTGAAGATGGCAATCGATGCGGCCGCTGATTTACGCGGTGTGCCGCTGCTCTGGCCGAGCGCCGCCGACGTGCAGAAGAATCGCTTGGACTATGCGGGCATCAGCGGCGGCTCCGCGGCAACGTTGGCGGATATGGCGCATCGCTTGGGCGGGGAGGCGGTACTCATCGGCCGGGCTTCGGCAACGAGCGCGAACGCCAATGTGCGCTGGACGCATCTGTTCCAGGACCGCAGCAGCGAATTCACCGGCGCTTTGGAAGGAGTGAATGGTGCGGCCGACTTGTACGCCGGACTGTTCGCGGCCAGCGGCAATTTGGCGCCGATGGATATCGAGGTGACGGGCATCGCCGATTTGCGCGAATATGCGAACGTGCAGACTTACCTCGAATCGTTGTCGTTCATCTCGCATGTGAATGTCATCGCCTTGAGCGGCGATACGGTCAGATTTCGCCTGGCGACACGCGGCGGCGCCGACTCGTTGCAGCGCACTTTATCTTTGAGCGGCCGTCTGCAGCCGATCGCCGCTGGCGACACGGGAATTTTGCGCTTTCAACTTCGCCGTTAAACGCGTGACCTGGTCTGCGCGCCAAATCCCCAACGTCATTACCTCGATCAGAATCCTGCTGGTCGCGCCGATCGGCGTGGCGCTGGCCGAGCATCGGCTCGCGATCAGCATCGTGCTCTTCGGAGTGGCTGCTGCCTCGGATGCCGCCGACGGCTTTCTCGCCAAGCGCTACGGCTGGCAAAGCGATCTCGGTGCGGTGCTCGATCCGTTGGCGGACAAGTTATTGCTGGTGACCGTGTTCATCGTGCTCGCGTATTTGCAGCTGGTGCCGCTGTGGCTGATGGCGGTCGCGGTGGCGCGTGACGTCATCATCGTGTCGGGGGCACTGCTCTACCGATATTGCATCGGACCGCTCACGGTGCGTCCGTCGAGCGTGAGCAAGTTCAACACGCTGTGCCAGGCCGCTTTCATCATGGCCATTGTCGGCAGACAGGAGTTCGCGGTGCCCTCGGCGCAGACGGTGATGGTGCTCGGGGCATTGGTGTTCGTGACCGTGGTGGTCAGCGGCATCGACTACGTTTTGATTTACGGCCGCCGCGCATTGAATCTCGCGCGGCCGCGGGCCGCTGCGCGCGCCGGCGACCGGCGCTCGTGAAACAGCTGGCCCTGGGTGTGCGGCTGCGAGCGGATGCGGTATTCGCAAGCTTCTGGCCGGGCGCGAATGGCGAAGCGCTCGCGGCGCTGCAGGCGCCGGGCGTCACGCCGCTGTGGTTGTGGGGCGCGGCCGGCTCCGGCAAGACGCATTTGCTGCAGGCGGTGTGCGCCGCGACCGGTGAGGGGGCGGCGTATTTTCCTTTGGCGACGCTCGGCTTGCCGGCCGACTCACTGGCGGGCTTCGAGCGCAGTCGCGTGTTGTGCGTCGATGACGTCGATGCCGTGGCCGGCGATTTGGCGTGGGAGAAGGCGCTGTTCCGCCTGTTCAACGAAGCGGCGGAATTGCGTACCCGCTTGATCTTTGCCGCCGCCGCTGCGCCGCGACAACTCGATTGGTCGCTCGAGGACTGGCGCTCGCGCGCTGCTGCCTGCGTTGTCTATCAGTTGCGCGAGCTCGATGACCCGGGCCGCATCGAGGCGCTGCGTTTGCGCGCGGCGCAGCGCGGCTTGCAGCTTCCCGTTGAGACGTCCGAATACCTGTTGAAGCGCATGCCGCGGGACCTGCCCTCGTTATTCGACATCCTCGATCAACTCGACGAGGCGTCGCTGGCGGCGCAGCGCCGGCTGACCATTCCGTTTATCCGCGATGCGCTCGAGAAGCACGTAAGAACAAAATCATAGTGCAGAACCAGCCGAATACCAGAAACAGGCTCATACCCGCCACCCAACGCGCAGCCGGGTTCACCAACAATTCCGTCAGGGCAAACACCAGATAGGGAATGGCAAATAAGGTCGCCCACGCGTAGGTGTGGCGGCGGCCCCGCAACAGGCCGTTGAGCGGCACCAACAAGGGCAGAGCGGCGAGAAGACAAATCGGCCATGGGTAGCCGACCATCATCCATGCGAGCAAACTCAACACAACCGCGGTCCACAGCCAGAGCGTCAGCGAGCGCACCACCGATTCGAAGCTCATGCGTGATTCTGTAATCGAGCCGCAAGCGCGGCGACGCGCTGACCCAACGCGCGGGCGAGCTCACGTTCGGTCTGCGACAATTCACCGTGGCCGCTGACCGACGCCACGTGGCTTGCACCATAGGGTGTGCCCCCGGCGCGCGTGTCCGTCAAGCCGCGCTCGGTAAAGGGCAGACCCACCAGGTACATGCCGTGGTGGAGCAGAGGAATCATCATCGACAGCAATGTCGACTCCTGGCCCCCATGCAGGGTTTGCGTCGAGGTGAACACGCCGGCCGGTTTACCGGCCAATGCCCCCGAGAGCCAGAGCGCGCTCGTGCCGTCGAGGAAAAATTTGAGCGGCGCCGCCATATTGCCGAAGCGCGTGGGGCTGCCGAGAATGAGTCCGCAACACTGCTGCAAATCCTCATGAGTCGCGAACGGAGCTCCCTCGTTTGGGACCGCGGGCTCGAGCCGCTCGGTGGTCACGGCGACCGGCGCGACCGTACGTAACCGCGCCTGTATGCCGGGCACCATCTCGACGCCGCGGCAGACTTGGCGGGCGACTGCGGCGGTGCTGCCTTGGCGTGAATAATACAAAATTAGAATTTCGTTCATCGGCAGTCTTCCGCGGGAATCCCAGGGTTTTTGCGCACCTGCTGCGCCGGCGCAACGGAATCGTTGCGACTCCGGACATATTGTATAGTAGGGGCTCGTTTGACGGCTCTGGCGGCTGTTGCTAGTGTCCGCGAACCCTATGTTGCGCTTTCTTGCCGTGTTTGTCGGTGTCGCCTGCCTCGCCGGATGTGCCGGCGCTCCCGTGCAAGAAATGAGCGATGCTCGGCAGGCGATTGCCGCCGCCGCAGCGGCGGGCGCGACCAGCGCCAGCTCGCCGGAATACGACGCGGCTCAGGCCGCGATCGCGCGGGCGGAATCCCACCTTCAAGCACAAGAATTCACGCGCGCGCGGCTCGCGGCCATGGAGGCGAAGCACCACGCTGCCGCTGCGCTGGCGAGCGCGAACGCGCAGCATGCCGACGCGCCGGCCACCCAACCGCACTGACCCGCATGCAACAGTCGACGCGCCGTTTTCTCGTCTTTGGGAAAGTTCAAGGCGTGTTTTTTCGGCAAAGCACGCGGCTTGAAGCCGAGAGGCTCGGTATCCGTGGCATCGCGCGCAATCTATCGGACGGATCCGTCGAGGTTCTCGCGCACGGCGCTGCGGACGCTCTCGAGGAATTGCGCGTGTGGTTGCAGCGTGGCCCGGCGCACGCGCGGGTCGAAGAAGTGCGAGAAACCCCGGCGCATGGGGCGGACCCTGTGCCGGGCGGATTCACCACAATATGAACGCAAAGGATCAAAAACGCCAGGCGCGCTGCCAGCGTTGCATGACCAGCGCCGGGTAGGTGTTGCGGCCGACGCTGCCGTTGTACCTCGCCAGCGCCCGGGTCCAATCGTGATTCTCGACGCGCAGGTAGTAGCGCAAGATCTCGCAGCCCATGCGGATATTGGGGGCGACTCGCACCAGTTGGTTTTGCACGCCGAGTTCCCGAGGCCAAAACGGCATCACCTGCATCAGGCCGACCGCGCCGGCGGGCGACACCGCCCAGGGATCGAAGCGGCTTTCGACCTCGATCAAGGCCAGCACCAAGTCGGGAGGCAGTTGCAGCGTGGGATCGCGCTTCGCTTCGCAGTACACATGATCGAGGATTTCCACGCGCGCTTCATGGGTGGGCACGAGACGCGCGAGTCTCGGCTCCATGGCTTTGTACCAAACTTCCGACTCGTATTTGTCGGCGAAGCAATCGGCACTGCCGATGATCTTCTGCAGCAGCGCTTTCAACTCCGGATCCCGCTGCTGATCCGCGTGCGCACGGCCGAGCACGGCACAGCATCCTGTCAGGAGAAGGGCGCAGGCGAGTTTCGCGCGCAGCGGCCGCCGCATCGGTCATTCCTCAGCGATTGAGCTTGTTGCGAATATAGCCTACCGGATCCGCAGCGGGAATTTCCGTCGATTCGGTCGCGCTGCGGTGCCGATATTCCAGCTTTCCCGAAGCGAGGCCGCGCTCGCCAATGACAATTCGATGCGGGATGCCGAGCAGCTCGGAATCGGCGAACTTGACGCCGGGACGCGCGTCCCGATCGTCGAGGAGCACATCGATCCCGGCCGCACTAAATTGCTCGTACAGGGCATCGGCCGTCTCACGGACTTGCGCCGACTTTTGATAATTGATGGGGACTAGTACCACTTGGAACGGCGCGATCGCCTCCGGCCAGATGATGCCGTTGGCGTCGTGGTTCTGTTCGATGGCAGCGGCAACCACCCGTGTCACGCCGATGCCGTAGCAGCCCATGAACATGGTCAACGCTTTCCCCTGCTCATCGAGCACGCTGGCATGCATGGCCTCGGTGTAGACCTGACCGAGCTGGAAAATGTGGCCGACCTCGATGCCGCGGGCGATCTCCAACGTACCGCGGCCGCTCGGGCTCGGGTCGCCGCGTTGCGCATTGCGGATATCGGCGGATTGCGGCTCCTGCAAGTCGCGCCCCCAATTGACGCCGCGGAAGTGCGCGTCCTTTTCGTTGGCGCCGCAGACGAAATCCGCCAAATGAGCCGCCGCATAATCGACGTAGATCGTGCCGCCGAAACCGATCGGTCCGATGAATCCGGGCTCGGCGCCGGTCGCCTGGCGCACCCGCTCGGCGCTTGCCATGCGTAACGGATTGGCCACTCCGGGCAGCTTTTGCGACTTCACCGCATTTAGTTCGTGATCACCGCGGATGACGAGCGCCACCACGCCGCCGTCGCTGCCATCGACCAGCAGCGTCTTCACGCAGCGCGCCGCAGCGACGCCGAGTTGCGCGCTCAACTCGGCGATGGTGCGCGCGTTGGGCGTCGCTACCTTGGTCAGCGGCTCCGCAGCGGGCGGGCGCGGCGCGCGCGGCGCGAGGGTGGCGGCCATTTCGAGATTGGCGGCGTAATCATCGCCGTCGGAGAACGCGATGGCATCTTCGCCCGAATCCGCCAGCACGTGGAATTCTTGGGTGGTGCTGCCGCCGATGCTGCCGCCGTCCGCTTGCACGGCGCGAAACTTGAGTCCGATGCGCGTGAAAATACGTGTGTAGGCCTCGTACATCAGGCGGTAGCCCTCGGCGAGGCTCGCCTGGTCGGCGTGAAACGAATAAGCATCCTTCATCAAGAACTCGCGGGCACGCATGACCCCAAAGCGCGGTCGAATCTCGTCCCGGAATTTGAACTGGATCTGGTAGAAATTGACCGGCAATTGCTTGTAGCTGCGCAGTTCACGCCGCGCCAGGTCGGTGATGACCTCCTCGTGGGTCGGCCCATAGGTGAATTCGCGGTCGTGGCGATCCTTGAAACGCAACAATTCAGGGCCGTACTTGCTCCAGCGCCCCGATTCTTTCCACAATTCGGCCGGCTGAATGGTCGGCATGAGCAGTTCCAGAGCACCCGCCCGGTCCATTTCCTCGCGCACGATCCGCTCCACCTTGCGCAGCGTACGCAGGCCGAGCGGCAGCCATACGTACAGACCTGCCGCCAGACGGCGAACCATGCCGGTTCGCAACATGAGCCGGTGACTGATGACTTCCGCGTCGGCGGGCACCTCTTTGAGGGTCGCGATCGGGTTTTGAGATAAGCGCATAGCCGCAATATCTTACATCAGCACCCCTGGTATTATGGGGGCTCATGAGCGACGACGACGACTCAACTGTTCGGCCGCGGGGAGTGTACTGGCTACCGAACCTGCTCACGACGGGGGCGTTATTCTCCGGCTTTTACGCCATCGTGGCGGCCGTCGACTTGAAATTCGAACTCGCCGGCGCCGCGATCTTCATTGCCATGATTTTCGATGGCTTGGATGGCCGGGTGGCCCGCTGGACCCACACCGAAAGCGCGTTCGGCAAGGAATACGACAGTCTCTCGGACATGGTGTCGTTCGGCGTCGCTCCTGCGATCGTCACCTACCAGTGGGGGGTTGCGCGCATCGCCGAATACGGTCCGTTGTGGCGCCGTTTGGGCTGGCTGGTGTGTTTCTTCTACGCAGCCGCGGCGGCGCTGCGTTTGGCGCGCTTCAATGCTCGGGCGGCGACTCAAGACAAGCATTACTTCGAAGGATTGCCGAGTCCCTCCGCGGCCGCCATCGTCGCCGCTTTGGTGTGGCTTGCGAACGATCAAACCAACATCGGGTTACCCGGATTGATATTGGCGTTTTTCGTCACGGCGTCGGCCGGCGCACTCATGATCAGCCGGTTCGCCTTCAATAGTTTCAAGCAGGTCAATGCCGGCGCGAAGGTGCGTTTCACCTACATCATCCTGGTGCCGCTCGCCTTCGTCCTGATTTTTCTGCATTTGCCGATCAGCTTGCTGGTGATTTTCGGCCTGTATGGCCTGTCGGCGCCCTCGGTGTGGGTGTATCGCAAACTGCGGCGGCGCAATCGCAGTGTGGCGCACACCCATGAGTAGCGCCCAGCGGCTCGAATATTTCGCCGCCCTAGGACTCGACACGTGGGTATTGCGCAGCAAGGCGGAGCCCGCGGCATCGCCAAACCTGCCGCCCTTGCCGCAAGGGCGGGAGGCGGGCGTCGACTGGGCGGAACTCAAAACGCGGGTAGCCGGGTGCACGCGCTGTGTCCTATGCAAAACGCGTACTCAAACCGTGTTTGGCGTCGGCAATCAGCAGGCACAGTGGCTCATCGTCGGCGAGGCGCCGGGCGCAGAGGAAGATCGTCAGGGTGAACCCTTCGTGGGACGGGCCGGCCAACTGCTCAACTCGATGTTGCGTGCCATCGGGCTGGCGCGCGATGAGGTCTATATCGCCAATGTCTTGAAATGCCGGCCGCCGAATAATCGCGACCCGTTGGCGAGCGAGACCGGCGAGTGCTTGCCGTACCTCGAGCAGCAGATCGCCCTGATCAAACCGAAAATCATGCTCGCCGTGGGGCGTATTGCGTCCCAGAACTTGTTGCGTACCGAGGTGACCTTGGGCAGGCTGCGCCAGCAAGTGCATCGTTTCGGTCTCTCCCAGGTGCCGCTGGTCGTTACCTATCATCCGGCTTATCTATTGCGCACGCCGGCCGACAAACGCAAAGCCTGGGAAGATTTGAAATTCGCCCGCGAGGTGTGTGCGCGTGTCTAGCGTCAAAAAAGACGTTGAGTTCGATGCCGAGATCCGGCCGATGCACGAACTCGATGTGCCGGTGATCGTCGCCATCGAGCGCGCCGCCTACCAATTCCCCTGGAGCGAAGGAATTTTCCGCGATTGCTTGCGCGTCGGCTACGTGTGCCGCGTCGTCGAGGTCGGCCCCGAGACGGCCGGTTATGGGATCATGTCCGTCGGGGCCGGCGAAGCACACATCCTCAATGTGTGCATCGGCGATGACTATCGCGGCCGCGGCCTGGCGCGAAAGCTGCTCCTGTATTTGCTCGATCGCGCGCGCGCCTCGGGGATGTACGAAGCATTTCTCGAAGTCCGGCCGTCCAATACCACGGCGGCGCGCCTGTATCGGTCGATGGGCTTCGAGCAGGTCGGCGTGCGGCGCGGTTATTATCAGGCGACCGCCGGCCGCGAGGATGCCGCCGTATTGCGGCGGGTGTTGCTGCCCGACGTGAAGTAAAGGTGAGGCACTATAACTAGCAGGCTGCCCTGCGATCGTGCGCGGGCAGATTAAAACGCGGAAACGAGCCGCAGCGCTATACGGGTTATGGCGCGAGTCACGCGCACATTCAAGGATGGCGTCGGCGTCGAACGCTGCGAGTTCGCACCGAGTGTTGCTAAAGACCTACTACGGGCCCGTCGATTCGGCTACCTCTCTCGAACCTACGGCCGCCAATTCGTCGCCGCTGGTAGGGAACGCGGCGGACGCTTCACGCGGCGAGAATAAAAAACCCGTGGCCGCAAATATAGTCAGTCCGAATGCGATCAATGAAATTGAGCGCGGGCAGTTTGGATCCCGGAAAAAAGAACACCCCAGGATTACCGGTTACGTTTGAGCGCACTCCTGAGATCAGACCACGATTTGCACGTTTACGCGCTGATCGGGGTCCGTATGGTCCTCCCCACACGCATCACGTTGAATGAGGGTCGCGGCGCGTCAGGGATTAACCCTTAGCAAGTTCCCGATCCGGCAATTTTTTTCTGCACTGCTTTGCGGGGTCTATCCCAGCATGTAGTCAACCAACCGCGTGGTACCGCACACTTGCGCCGTTCCGTCGAGCGCATGCTACGCGCCGTCCACCGTTGTAATGCTGGTCGGTGGCGTTTTCTTACCACAGCGCATTTCCTCGCATCCGCGGCATGTCGGGAACACCGCTGTTCCTACCGCGTGCGCGTCACTCCCACGGCATGAAGACGAGTACCTACCTATGAATCGCCACGGATCGATGAATCACATTTACCGTCTCGCTTGGAGCCGTAAATCCAGTAGCTGGGTGCCGGTTGCAGAAACGACGCGGGGCCCGGGTAAGGGATCGCGGCGCAAATTGCTTGCGGCAGCTCTCTCGCTTACGGCGGTAGCCGTCGAGGCCGCCCCTCTTGGCGGGCAGGTGGTTGCCGGTGCGGGCAGCATTACGCAGTCAGGTTCCACGACGACAATTCGACAGTCGAGCCAGAATCTCTCCATCGATTGGCAGAGTTTCAACATCGCACCCCTGGAAACGGTCGACTTTGTGCAGCCGTCCGCGGCGTCGATCGCGGTCAACCGCATTTTCGATACCAACGGTTCACAGATCCTAGGACACTTGAATTCCAACGGTCAGGTCTATCTGATCAATCCGAACGGCGTCCTGTTCGGCCGTGGTGCTCAGGTTAATGTGGGTGGTCTGGTCGCTTCTACCCTGGAGCTGAACGGCGACGAGATCGGCAATGCGAAGACGTTCAGCGGCGCCGGTTCCGGGAGCGTCGTGAACTCAGGCGTGATCACTACGGCGAATGGCGGGTACGTAGTGCTGCTCGGCAATAACGTCGGCAATCAGGGCGTGATTAGCGCGCAGCTCGGAACCGTGGCGCTTGGTGCTGGCAGTGCCGCCACACTGACCTTTACCGGCAGCAACCTGGTCCATATGCAGGTCGACAAGAGCGTTCTAAACAGCGTGGCCGACAACAGCGGTCTTATCCGAGCCAACGGCGGGCGCGTGGTTATGACCGCTGGCGCCAAGGACGCGCTCCTCGCTAGCGTAGTCAACAACACCGGCGTCATCGATGCGAACACGGTGGAAGACAAGAATGGCAGCATTGTCCTGACGGGTGGGATGAAAGCAGGACAAGTAAACGTCGGCGGCACGCTCGATGTGTCGTCGGCCACGGGTCACGGCGGCGAAGTCGTGGCTACCGCCGACAATGTGCAGGTCGACGACGGCGCGCGCGTGAGCGCCATCGGCGCCACGGGCGGTGGCGCCATCAACATCGGCGGGGGCTGGCAAGGCGGCGGTGGGATCGATCAAGCGACGGCTGTCTACGTATCGAAGACGGCATACCTCAATGCCAGCGCCACCGGTAGTGGCAACGGCGGCGAAATCAGTGTGCGGTCAGACATCAATAATGCAAGTTCGACGACGCAAGTATACGGTTCGTTGTCGGCGCGCGGCGGGGCGGCGGGCGGCAACGGCGGCAACATCGAAACATCCGGCCATTGGTTGGATGTCACCGGTATCGCAGTAGACGCTTCGGCTGCCTCAGGACGTGCAGGGGAATGGCTGCTCGATCCTTCCAATGTCATTATCGGCAGTGCCACGAGCGGCACTACCTACACGCCACCGAATTTTTCCCCTACGGCCAATTCGACCATCCTCGCATCGACCATCTCCACGGCGCTCAACGGCGGTAGCAGCGTCGTCATTACCACCGGAAGCGGTAGTTCGCTCGGCGACATCACGGTCAACACGGCGATCACGAAGACGAGCGGGGCAGCTGCGACACTGACGCTGCAAGCGGCCGATTCCATCATCATCAATGCGCCCATCAGCAATACAAGCGGCACCGGCACGCTCGGAGTCAATCTGTGGGCGGACAACGACAACGGCACGCATGATGGCGTCGGCGTCGTCATTCTCAACAGCAGCATCAGCACCGCAGGAGGTGCCATTGCGTTCGGCACCGGAGCGACTCAGTCCATCAACGGGGTGACGACTCTGGTAGGCGGCGACGTTTATGTCGGCGGCGCGTCGGCCGTCAACCTGAACACCGGCGGCGGCGCTGTTGGTTTTCATGGTCAGTTGATCATCGCAAATGCCAATGGATTAAACATCAATACGGCAAACGGCAATGTCAATTTCGACGGATTAGTCGACTCCGGCGATACCTATAGCCTCGTGAATTCAGCGAACGTCAGTTGGACCACCGCGCTGAGCGCTGCGAAATCGGGCATTGGGGCCAATGTGGGTGACACCTATCTGGCCACCATCACGTCTCGTCTCGAAAACGCAGTGGCGGGCGCCGCCGCCAACTACGTGGCGTCCTGGCTGGGTGGGGAAAGAGTCACGGGCATCGGTACCGATACGATTTGGCGCTGGGTGGCTGGGCCCGAGGGCCTGCAGAACAATGGGCAGGGGCTCAAATTCTTCACTCAAAACGGTTCTGACACCGTCAATGGTTCAGGCGGCACGGCGATTGGCAGCGCCTACACGAACTGGAATGGAGGCGAACCCAACAACTACGGTGGCTCCAATCTGTCCGCCGGCGGATCCGGCGAGTGGGCGATGCAATTTGTGGGTACCCAGGGGCAGTGGAATGACTTGAACCCCGCCAGCAATTTACTGCCGTACGTCAAAGAAACAAATCTTGCGCAATCGCCGTTGAACATCACCGCCGGGACAGGCGTAGTGACATTCTCCCAGGCGTTGGGAAGCAACAAGCCGCTCGTATCGCTCAATGTCACTGCGAAAACGATCGCGTTGAGCAGCACGACTGTGGATACCTCCGGGGGGCAGACCTTTAATGGCCAGGTGACCGTGGGCGGGCAGAACGTGAACTTGCTGACGGTGTCGGCGAATAATCTGACGACAACCTATGGTGGCGGCGTACCAGCGTTGAGTCCGAACTACAGCGGCTTCGTGAACGGCGACACGACGGCATCGCTCACGACTCCCGCGACCGTGACAACCACGGCGTCGGCCCAACCGAACGCAGGCAGTTATCCGATCACCGCCTCCGGGGTGGTCGATCCCAATTACTACATCATCTACAACCCGGGTACGCTGATCGTCAATCTGGCCCCATTGACCATCGCGGCAAGCAGCGCCAGCAAAACCTATGGTCAGGCGAATCCCGGGTTGACCGTAAACTACTCGGGTTTTGCGTATAGCGACACGCAGGCCAGTCTGACCACCCTCGCTACGGCGAGCACCACGGCAACCGCGACGTCGAATGCGGGCACTTATGCCGTCACGCCGTCGGGCGCAGTGGCTGGCGTCAACTATTCAATCGTTTACAGCAATGGATCCCTGACCGTGAACCCTGCCGTGGTGACCCTGACCGGTCTGGTCAGCACCGGCCGCAACTACAATGGCACGACGCTCGATGCGCTGACGGGCAGCGGTGTGCTGTCGGGACTAATCAACGGTCAATCGCTGACGCTCGGTAACACGAGCAGCGGCACGCTGGCGAGTGCGAACGCGGGCAGCGAGGCGGTCACGACCGCGGTGACGCTGGCCAACGGCACGGGGCTGG
>CAYRAC010000031.1:12054-15526 GCA_964422045.1 uncultured Steroidobacteraceae bacterium | reverse complement strand
ACCGGGGTCTCGGCATTCAAGAACACTTCGGCCTGAGCGGCGGCGACGTCGACATCTGGATGGGAACGCTCAGCAAGACGCTGGCGAGCTGCGGCGGATACATCGCGGGCGAACGCGCCCTGGTCGAGCACCTGAAGTGCGCTGCGCCGGGTTTCGTCTACAGCGTCGGCATGCCGCCGCCCGCCGCCGCGGCGGCGCTGGCGGCGCTGCGGGTGCTGCAGGCCGAACCGCAACGTCCAAAGACATTGCGGGTGCGCGGCCGTCAATTTCTGGACCTGGCGCGCGAATTCGGTCTCGACACGGGTTTGAGTATCGGCCTCTCGGTGATTCCTGCGATCACGCACAGCTCTCTGAAGGCGGCACGGCTTTCCGAAGCGTTGTTTCGGCGCAAGATCAACGTGCAGCCCATCGTCTACCCGGCCGTGCAGGAGGGCGCCGCTCGGTTGCGCTTTTTCATCAGTAGCGAACACACCGAGGCGCAGATTCGCACCACGGTCGAGGCGCTCGCCCAGGAAATGCGGCGCCTTTGAACGCGGCCGTCGTCGCCGACACTGCAGCGCAAGCGCCCCGCTTGCGCACGGTTTTCTGCACCTGCGGCGGGCTCTACGGTGCGTTGGTGCTGCGCCGCTTGCGCGCCTGTGCGCAGCTCGAGATTTGCGGCATCGTGCGATCCTCACGCGTGCTCGACCCCCGCTTCGGCTTTCTCAAGGGCGCAGTCGAACAGATTCGGCGCAGCGGGCTCGCGTATGCGCTGTACTTGTGGTGTACCACCACGCTCGCCGATGGTCTTTGCGCACTTAATGGCTTAAGAATGTCCAGCCTGCCCGGGGACCCGCCGCCGCGCCGATTGACCACCCGTGACTTGAACGATCCAGAAGGTCGAGCATTCTTGGCGGCCTGCGCACCGCAGCTGCTCGTGAGTTCGTTCTTCAACCAACGCTTGCGCGCCGAGACGCTCGCCGTACCCACCGTGGCGAGCTTGAACATCCATCCCTCCTTGCTGCCCGACGCCAAGGGGGTGGATCCCGTTTTCCAGTCGCTGCTGCACGGCGGTCCGGCGCTCGGCGTCACGGTGCATTTCATGAATCCGGAGTTCGATGCGGGTCAGATCCTGGCGCAACAGCCGGTCGAAGCGCGCCCGGGTGCCAGCGTGTTCGAATTGACCGCCTTACTGTATCGGGTCGGTGCGGAACTGCTGGCGAGCGCCGTCATCCGGGTAGCCGCGGGCGACAAGGGACTTGCACAACCCGGTGCCGGCACTTATCAAAGTTGGCCGACTGCGGCCGAGACCGCTGCCCTGCGGCGGCGGGGCGGCGCGCTGCTGCGCTTCATGGACCTCGTCCGATTGACGCGCGCACGCCTTCCGCGTTAGCGGCTCGCATCTTAGGCGTCGATCGTTACCATCGATGAGGCGGGGTAGCGTGCGCCGCTCACCGGCCGTTCACGCAAGATCCCGTACAGACGCTCGAGCTGCGCATCGCTCAGCCGCACCATGACAGACAGTGCATTTTCTTTCAGTCGCTGGATGTTGCGCGTACCCGGAATCGGCACGATATACGGTGCGCAGTCGAGCAGCCAGGCCAGGGCGACCTGTGCCGGCGTAAACCCTTGCTCGCGTGCGATCTGCGCTACGATCTCGACCAGCTGTAGATTGCCGGCGAAATTCTCGCTCGAGAATCGGGGACTGCTGCGCCGGTAGTCGCCGGCTTCGAAGTCCTCGGGCGTTTTGAACGCACCGGTCAAAAAACCGCGCCCGAGCGGGCTATAGGCGACGACGCCGATGCCCAGCTCCTCGCACGTGGGCAGGACTGTCGCCTCCAGGTCGCGCGACCAGAGTGAGTATTCGCTCTGCAATGCAGTGATGGGGTGCACCTGCGCAGCGCGTCGAATGGTCTTTGCGGAGGCTTCGGACAGCCCCAAGTGGAGCACCTTGCCGGCCTTGACCAGCTCCGCCATGGCCCCGACCGTCTCTTCGATCGCAACCTTTGGGTCGACGCGGTGTTGATAATACAAATCGATGTGATCGACTCCGAGCCGCTCGAGACTCGCATCGCAGGCCGCGCGCACATACTCCGGTGTGCCGTTGATACCGAGAGAGGTCCCATCGGCAGCGCGCACGTTGCCGAACTTGGTGGCGAGCACGATTTCCGCGCGGCGCGTTTTCAGTACTCTCGCCAGCAGGCGTTCGTTGGCACCCACGCCGTACATATCGGCGGTATCGAGAAAGTTGCTGCCGATATCGACAGCAGCATTGAGGACACGCAGATTGGTGGCCTCATCGGACGGGCCGTAAAAGTCCGACATGCCCATGCAGCCGAGACCAATGGCCGAGACTTCAAGGCCCAGTGGGCCGAGTTTGCGACGCGGAATTATCATGCTGTCTCCAAGGCGGGGGGTGCTGTTCATGCTAACCATCGGACCCCAGAGACGCTAGATCATTACTGCCGGGTTCTTGCCTATTCCTGCAAAGAGACCGATCCTCGCTATCGCACTGGATGGCGAGCGACTACCATGCGTGAACCACTCAAGGATCGATAAATACTCATGTTTGACAGCAGTTTGCAGAGAATTCTCGCGACCACCGGGATGGCCGAGCGGCAGCAGGAGTTGTCGGTGAGGGTTGCCCGATTGACGCCCTTCGATGGGACCCATCAATCGGTGTTGCCGCCGCTCGCGCTGACCCGCGCCAGCGTGCCGACGGTGTGCATGCCCACGGTGTATCAACCGTGTTTGGCCATCGTCGTGCAGGGCCGCAAGCGAGCTGTGTTGAACGATGAAGTATTCCAGTACGACGCGCTCAATTATCTCGTGGTATCCGTGACACTGCCGGGGATGGGTCAAGTGCTCGAAGCCACTCCCGAGCATCCCTACCTCTCCCTGCGTCTGAACCTTGACCTCGAAGAAATCGCGCGCTTGGTGTTGGAACTTGGCGATCGGGGAGCCTCGCCTGCTGCCGCAGACCGCGGGCTATTCGTCGCGCGTTTGGACGAGCCATTGCTGGATGCCGTCTTGCGGATGGTGAAGCTGCTCGATACGCCGGAGGACATCGGCGTGATCGCCCCGCTCGTCCAGCGCGAAATCTATTATCGCCTGCTGCGCGGCGAGTTGGCCATCGCATGGTTGATCTCGCACAAAGCGAGGGTGCCAATCATCGCATCGTTCGCGCCATCGAGTGGCTCAAGCAGCACTATACGGCGCCGCTACGCATCGAGGCACTGGCGGACGCCGTGCATATGAGCCCGTCGGCACTCCATCATCGCTTCAAGGCGGTCACCGCCATGTCGCCGCTGCAGTACCAGAAGCAGTTGCGGCTGCACGAAGCGCGCCGCTTGATGTTCGCCGACGGCATCGAATCGGCGACCGCAGGGCACCGCGTCGGCTACGAAAGTGCCTCGCAGTTCAGCCGCGAATACCGCCGCCTGTTCGGCGCTCCACCCCGATCGGAGATTGCGCGCTTGCGCGAAGCGGGTGC
>CAYRAC010000031.1:0-11954 GCA_964422045.1 uncultured Steroidobacteraceae bacterium | reverse complement strand
GGTGCCAGGTAGACACCGGTCTTGCTGGCGGGATTGGCCGCAATCGCCTGGGGCGTGCCTGCGGCGACGATCCGGCCACCGGCGTCGCCGGCGCCGGGTCCCATATCGATAATCCAATCCGCTAACGCGGCGACGCGCAGTTCGTGCTCGGCGAGGATGACGGTATTGCCGGCATCAACAAAAGCTTCGATCTGAATCATCAGCTTGTCCACATCGGCCGGATGCAGACCGATCGTCGGCTCATCGATGACGTACAAGGTCGCACCGCGGGGTACGCGCTGCAGCTCAGTTGCAAGCTTGACGCGTTGCGCCTCGCCGCCCGAGAGCTCCGTCGCGGGCTGCCCGAGTTTCAAGTACCCGAGGCCGATGTCCTGCAGCAGTCGCAGCGGCCGTTGGATGGCCGGGTACTCTGCAAAGAACTCACAGGCCAGATCCACGCTCATGGCCAGAACCTCCGCGATGTTCTTGCCGTGAAACAATACCTTGAGGGTGGATTCGTGATAGCGCGTTCCGTGACAGACGGGACAGGGTGCATACACACTCGGCATGAACAGCAACTCGACACTCACGAAGCCCTCACCTTGGCAGGTCGGACAGCGGCCTCCGTCGACGTTGAAGGAGAACCGGCTGGCGGAGTAGCGTCGCGCCTTTGCCGAGGCGGTTGCGGCAAACAGCCGACGCACCTCATCGAAGAATCCCGTATAGGTCGCCAAATTCGATCGCGGCGTGCGGCCGATTGGCTTTTGGTTCACGGCAACCACGCGTTGCACGGAGTCGGCACCCGCACCGATGCTTCCCTGCGTGAACTGCGCGGCACGCAGCACCGGCTCCTCGGTTACGTCCTCTTGAATCGCCGCCTTTGGGCCAACCACGCGGTCCGCGAGCAAGTCGGTGAGCGCCTCACTCACCAGACTCGATTTACCGGCGCCGGACACCCCCGTCACCACCGTCAACACACCGATGGGAAACGATACGTTGAGCTCGCGCAGATTATTGCGGGTGACGTTCTTCAGTTCCAGCCAGCCGCGCGGGGTGCGCGCTTGCCGGGACACCGGTTGAACGGCGGCGAACAAATATCGCGCCGTCTGCGACTCGGAAACCTCGCGCAGGCCGCCGAGCGGCCCGCTGTAGAGCACCCTGCCGCCATTGGCGCCGGCGCCCGGTCCCACGTCCACGATCCACTCCGCACGGCGCATGACATCGAGATCGTGTTCGATCACGAACAAAGAGTTGCCGGCGAGCTTCAATTGCTGCAATGCCTGCAGCAGCGCTTGGGTGTCGGCAGGATGCAGCCCCGCGGATGGCTCATCCAACACGTACACCACGCCGAATAAATTGGAGCGGATTTGGGTCGCAAGGCGCAGCCGCTGCAATTCGCCGGGCGACAGAGTGGGCGTGGCGCGTTCGAGCGACAGATAGCCGAGTCCCAAGTGCTGCAGGGTGGCTACCCGCTCTTGGAAGTTGGCGACGATGCGCTGTGCCGCGAGGCGCTTTTCCGGCGGCCAGGGATCGCGGCCCACACCGCGCGCGACGGTCTTGGCGAGCAGCGCCACCAGTTCGCCCACGGGTAGGTGGGAGAGTGCGGCGATATCGGCTCCGGCAAAGGTGACCGACAACGCCGCACGCGTCAAACGTTTGCCCTGACACACCGGGCAGAGCGTCGCGCTCATAAAACGCGCCGCACGTTTCTTCATCAACGCGCTTTGCGTGGTGCGAAAAGTTTGCAGCACATACTTGCGCACCCCGGTAAAGGTGCCCTGATAGCTCGGCTCCTCTTTGCGCCGCAGGGCGCGCCGAGTCTGCGCGGGCGTGTAGCCGGCGTACACCGGGACCGTCGGTTGCTCGTCGGTATACAGGATCCAGTCGCGATCCTTTTTCGGCAGCTTGCGCCACGGGGTATCGACGTCGTATCCGAGCGTCACCAAAATATCGCGCAGATTCTGGCCGTGCCAGGCAGGGGGCCACGCGACGATGGCGCGCTCGCGGATGGTCAGAGAGCCATTTGGAACCATCGACGCCTCGGTGACATCGTAGACATGCCCGAGACCGTGGCAGTTGGGACAGGCGCCTTGCGGCAAATTCGGCGAGAAGTTCTCCGCATACAGCATCGGCTGGCCACGCGGATAGTCGCCCACGCGTGAGTAAAGCATGCGCAAAAGATTCGACAGCGTGGTGAGGCTTCCTACCGAGGAACGACTGCTGGTCGCGCCCCGCTGTTGCTGCAAGGCGACGGCCGGCGGCAAGCCGTCGATCGAATCGACATCCGGCACCGCGATCTGGTCCATGAGTCGACGCGCGTACGGGCTGACCGATTCGAAGTAACGCCGTTGCGCCTCCGCGTACAGCGTCCCGAAGGCCAGCGACGATTTGCCGGACCCGGAAATGCCGCTGAACACGACGAGTGCGTTGCGCGGAATATCGACGTTGACGTTCTTGAGATTGTGATCGCGCGCGCCGCGCACGCGCACGAAATTTTCCATCGGTTGGGTCATGCTGCTGCCACAACCCGTTACTTTACGGTTTTGCGGCCGGCATTTCATTGCCAGCCTTGGTGTACCCGGGCGGAGAATAGAAATTCAGCGTTTTTTGGGACCGCCCTCAGAATCGCCGGGTGCGATAACCATTTGCGCCGCCTGCACACGGCGGGCCAAACTGCAGTGTCTTCACTTTCATGCCGGGGACAGGGTGTTATGCAGCCTGATCTTGCCCCACGTAGCGCGTGAACTCCTCCTGATAGCGTCTCGAGAGTTTAACCTGATCGCAAGAAAGCACTGTCTTGGTGAGTTCCGGAAACCAGATCCCCTCTTCCTCGAACATGTGGTGAGCGACGGCAGCGCGAATGTGCTCGAGCTTAGCGAGATACTCTTGGCTCATGGGCTCGAGTTCCTCGAGCGCAGCCATCTGCGTCTTCACCGTCGCCTGCTCATTGAATCCGGTGTTGGCGTGGCTTTTCTCGCCATGCAGCGCCAAGGCGGGATAAAGCACCGATTCTTCGGCAATTGCATGACCAGTCAACAGGATCCCGAGCCACTTTTGCGCGGCTCTGCGCTCGACGGGCGTGTGAGCACTTTTGACGGCCGCGAAGGCGGCTTCGAGTTGCCGATGGTGAGCGAGAACCATGGACAGCCATCCACCGACAGGCGCGGCCGCTTCGGCCTTGGTTCGCGCTTCGACTCGATCCTCTTCGCTTTCAGTCGGCGTGACGGCAGCCACGACCTTATCGAACATCGACATATTCGCTCTCCTTGGCAATCCGAACTTGCGTATCCTCACACGTTCACGGGTTATAGTCTGTCGGCCAAGATGCCAACGTAGTGTCGGCATGGTGTTACAAGCCGCGCGACGAGGGTCTACTTCATGACCGGATAATCGGTGTAGCCATGCGGACCCGGCGTATAAAAGGTGGCCATGTCAGGTTGATTGAGGCTAGAGCCCTTTTTCCATCGTGCGATCAGATCCGGATTCGCCAAGACCGGGCGCCCGACCGCGATGAGGTCGGCTTTGCGGTCCGCCAGGTCCTGCTCGGCCCGTGCCGCGTCGTATCCGCCCGACAGAATCAGTGATCGCTTGAAGATCTCCCTGAAAGTGCTTTTGATGCTCGCGGGCACGGGTGGCGCTCCCATCGCGGAGTGATCCACCAGATGCACATAAGCGAGCTGACGATCATTCAATTGCTGGGCGAGGTATCCATAGTCCGAAGCCATCTCGGGATAATTCGGCATGTCGTTGAATACGCCGAACGGCGACAGCCGGATGCCAACCTTGTCTTTGCCGATCGCCTTGATGACGGCCTCGACTACTTCGAGGACGAACCGCGCGCGATTCTCGATCGATCCGCCGTATTGATCGGTACGCTGATTTGAATTTGGCCGAATGAACTGCTCGAGCAAGTACCCGTTGGCACCGTGCAGCTCGACGCCGTCGAAGCCGGCCTGCATCGCGCCTTTGGCCGCTGCGGCGTATTCCTCGGTCGCTCCCGCAATGTCTTTATCGCTCATCGCTTCGGGTTTCGGGAACGGCCTCATCCCTTCGGCGTCCGTATACATCTCGCCCGCCGCGGCAATCGCGGAGGGCGCAACGATGCGTGCCCCTGCGGGCAAGTTGAGAGGATGCGCGATGCGCCCGCAGTGCATGAGCTGAATGAAAATCTTCGCGCTCTGGGTGTGAACGCCCTCGACCACGCGCTTCCAGCCATCGACCTGCGCTTGCGAGAAGCAGCCCGGTATTCTCGGATAGCCGAGGCCGTTCGGCGACGGCGACGTGCCTTCCGTGATGATGAGTCCGACGGATGCGCGCTGTGCGTAATATTCCGCCATGAGCGCATTGGGCACATTGTCGATTGCTCGATTGCGCGTCATCGGTGACATCACAACGCGATTTCGGAGCGGCAAGGAGGAAGCAAGCAAGGTTGGAGAATAAAGCAGGGTCATTATTTATGTCTCAGGTTGAAGATGAAAAGCGCTTCGGCCATGCGCATTCTTGAATTCGGGCCGCTCGACCCGTAACTATATAGGCATTGGAATTGCGGTTTCGAGATGGTGCATTGCCGGATCGCTTGTAGGTCATCCTCCGACACTCACTGCCGGTGAGCGCCGATGACGGCCCAGTGGGCAAGCGTGACGTGTTCGGGATTCGACGCTCCAATGGAAACAGCCGGTCGCACGCGCACGCCACGCGAAGTACTCAATGCACGAGGTGCATATCGTGCCTGTTTCGGGCGAGCGATCGCCGCACATCAGCCGGCAAATTGGCGTAAATTGTTGAGTAATCGAGAACCATCGATGGGGATATTCAATAGATGGTGTATCGCACCAGCTTTCGCCGAGCATCGAATCCATCGCTCACCTCACAAGAAATTGGGAGTACCTCTTGCTGCCCCGCACCCTATTTTTGAAAGTTGGTTTCATCGGCATCCTCGCGCTGCTGCTGGCGGGTAGCGAGGCGGTGTTGGCCCAGAGTTATCCAACGAAGCGCGCACTCATTACGCAGCCGATCGACGAAAGCGATCTCGTGGCGCTCGGCGGCAACACGCGTTCGGAGGCCAATACAGCGAACGACCGCGGAGCCGTGGATCCCGCGATGCCGCTCGCGCATCTTGAGCTGCTGCTGCAACGCGCGCCGGCCGAGGAGCAGGAAGTTGAGCACTTCATCAGCACGCTGCATGATCCCGCCTCGGCGAACTTTCACCGCTGGCTCACCGCCGCGGAATTCGGCGACCGCTTCGGCGCGACCTCGCAGGACATCGCGGCGCTACGCGCATGGCTCGAAGGGCACGGATTTCGGGTCGGGCCTGTCTATCCGGGCGGCACGGTGCTCGATTTCTCGGGAACGGCAGGTGATGTCGCGGCGGCCTTCCACACCTCGATCCACCGGCTCGAGGTTCTGGGCGAGATGCACGTCGCCAACATGTCGGATCCGCAAGTACCGCGCGCGCTCGAGCCGCTCGTCAGGGGCATCGTCAAGCTCAACGATTTCCGCCCACATCGCAAACACCGGCCGCAGCCGAAATACACGGGAAGCTGTGAAGGCGCCTCCTGTTTCCTGATGGCCCCGGCGGATCTGGCGACGATCTACGACTTCAAAGCACTGTTCCATGCCGACAAACCGATCACCGGCAAGGGCCAGAGCATCGCGGTCGTCGAGGACACCAATCTGTACAGCGACCAGGACTGGGTCGACTTTCGGCGCATCTTTGGCCTCAGCGGCTACAAGTCCGGTTCATTGAGGACAATCCATCCGCCGCCGTCGCCCGGCGGCGCGGCCTGCACGAATCCTGGTGTAAATCCGAACGGGGATGATGTCGAGGCAATCCTCGACGCCGAGTGGTCGAGCGCTGCGGCGCCCGATGCGACGATTCTCGTCGCCACTTGCAACGATTCGGCGACGATCGATGGCGTGCAGCAGGCGATTCATCACCTGATCATCAGTCCGACGCCGCCGCCGATCATCAGCGTGAGCTACGGCGAATGCGAAACGGAGAACGGCGCCGCCTTGAACGCGTTCTTCTTCTCGATGTATCAGCAGGCGGTGGCCGAAGGGATCTCGGTGTTCGTCGCGACCGGCGACTCGGGGCCCGAGGATTGCGCCCCCAATTACACCTCCCCTGCCACCTATGGCATCGGCGTCAACGCCTGGGCCTCGACACCGCACAACGTCGCGGTCGGCGGCACGGATTTCAGCGACACCTTTTCCGGTACCGATTCGCTCTATTGGGGTCCCAGCAGCGGTGCGCCTTGGGGCACCGCGAAATCCTACGTTCCCGAAATGACTTGGAACGATACCTGCGCGAGCGAACAGATATACCTCTTTAACGGCTATGCGCAAAGCTACGGCACGAACGGCTTCTGCAATTCCGGCACGACCTATTTCCTTGGTACCGGTGGCGGAGAAGGGGGTCCGAGCGGCTGCGCGAGCGGTACGCCGGCTGTCATGGGCGTGGTCGGCGGTACCTGCCGAGGTTGGGCGAAGCCCGGCTACCAGGCGGATCTCTACGGCGAGCCGCGGGATGGAGTGCGCGACGTTCCCGACGTCGCGATGTTTGCCGCGGATGGCTGGACTTGGAAGCATCAGTACCTCATTTGCTTCAGCGACCCGAACAGCGGTGGAACGCCGTGCAAGGGCAATCCCTCCGAATGGGGCCAGGGTGGCGGCGGCACTTCGTATGCGACCCCGATCGTCGCGGGCATCCAGGCGCTGGTGAACCAGACCATGGGCGGCCGGCAGGGCAATCCCAATTTCGTCTATTACGCGATCGCCCGGCGTGAGTATGGGCCGGCAGGCAGCCCTGCCTGCGATGCAAGCAAGGGGCCGAGCGGCGATCCTGCGTGCGTGTTCCATGACTTGACCCTGGGTAACACCTCGCAGGATTGTACCGGTCCGTACGACTGCTTCCGGCCGTCCGGAACATACGGTGTTATGTCGACGTCCGATTCCAAATATAAACCGGCATATGAGGCGCACCGCGGCTTTGATCTCACGAGCGGCATCGGCACCATCGATGCCGCCAATCTGGTGAAAGCGTGGCCTAGGGAGTGCCGTGTGGATGATGCACCTTGACGCAGTTGCCATGTGGGCCGGCTGGCGCCGACGGTATGTGACGCAGCGCGCGGGCAAAACCCGTCTGCCCTCTCGGTAGGACATTACTTACATCACCAACACGGGCGCATCCCCTGGCGCGGTCAGCACGAACCGCGCACATTGCCCAGGCGGTATTCCAATCCTACTCACTGGAGGTTTTATGATGGATCAGGCAAAGGGCGTTGCGCAGGACGTGGTGGGCAAAGCTCAGGACGCGTTTGGTGGCGCGACCGGAAACGTCGCAACCCAAGTGCAGGGTAAGATCAGACAGGGTCTAGGCAAGGCGCAAAGGAGTTACGGAGAGGCGGTGGACGGTTTCCGCGAGGCGGCAATCGACAATCCGCTCGCGACGCTCGCGGTCGTTGCCGGCGTCGGCTTTTTGCTCGGAGTCGTCTGGGCACGTCGCGATTGATCGGCCTGCGGCCGAATTGGTTCGCAGGACCGGCGGGCCGGGGCCAATTGGATTCAGCAAGTGAACAGTAAGCCGGCCTTGAAGCGTTTCTCGATGATTCGCGAGTTTCATCTTGCCGATTGGTTCACGCTGGCAAACGCGGTGTGCGGAATGGCCGCGTTGCTCTCCACAATCACGTATGTCCAAAGCGGAGGCGTACAGCACCTCTACTTCGCCGGGGCCTTGGTACTTGCGGCACTGATCTTCGACGTTCTCGACGGACGCATTGCGCGCTGGCGCAGTACGCACTCGGCGATGGGGCGGGAATTGGATTCGTTGGCCGATGTGATCTCCTTCGGCGTTACCCCTGCCATCATCGGTTACGGATGTGGCATGCAGGGCCTGTACGATCGGCTGGTGCTGGGCTTTTTCGTCGCGTGCGGCGTCTCCCGCCTCGCCCGATATAACGTCACCGCCGAAGATCTATCCGCCGGCAGCGGCAAGGTCAAATATTTCGAGGGAACTCCGATCCCTACTTCCTTCTTGATTGTCTTGATCCTCACGACCGCCGCCTATTTCGGGGCCCTCGGCGAAAAACTGTGGTGGGGCAAAGTAACCATCGGGGCCCACGTGTTCCATCCGCTCGTGCTGCTTTACGCGGTATCGGGATCCTTGATGATCAGCAGGATTCGAATTCCGAAGCTTTGAAGCGCACGCAATTAGGCAACGCGAGTGGTCGTCTTGGCGCCTGCCGCCTCGCCCGTGGACGCGATGTCGATCGCGCCGGTCCCTTTAAGTAGGTCCTTGGCACGAGCGATTTGCTCAGATGTATCGCAATGGACCGAGAGAAGAGTACCACCGCCTTTGACGTGACCTTCGTAGCGTTTGGCTTCGTATTCGGGAATGCCCATTCCTACCAGCGCACCAACCAAGCCGCCCACTGCACCGCCGACACCCAAACCCGCGAGGCCCGCCATGATTGGGCCGGCCGCGATCAAGGGCCCGACCCCCGGGATGGCAAGTGCACCGATCCCCGCCAGCACCCCGAGCGTACCGCCAATGACGCCGCCGGTGGCCACTCCGGCGGTGGTTCCCTCTGGCGCTTTCGTGTTCTTTTCATGCGCAAATTCCCGCGTGCCGCCGCTGTCCGGCAACAGAACGGAGATCGCAGCACTGGCATAACCCGCGGCGATCAAACTATCGACTGCTATTTCGGCTTGCTCCGCTGATTTGTAAATACCAAACACGGCTGTATTCTTGCTGCTCATTGAGTGACTCCATAGTGATATTTGCGACGGCATCATTGCCGGTGTGCGCGAGAAGTTACGCGCCCGGCTCAATCTATGGAGTAGGAAAACCACTCGAGAGCGGTACAGGTTGGGGCGCACCGCTTTGTCAGCGCTACGACCACCGCGTCGTGAGCAGTACATCATTTGTTAAGACGCTTGGGGCAGCGCCTGCTTCCGGTTCGACGCCAAGTCGAAAAAGTGGGCTCCGATCGCGCAAGGCTGCGCAGTGGCGGTTGAACGCCCGCGCGCGAGGTTGCGAATCATCTCATCGACCCGCCTCGGGGTTCCTAAATCGGTCCACCCGCAGTTTGGCACTCGCAGTACCTGCAGCATCTGCTCATGGTGTTGCAGTACATCACGAGAAAAGTCGCGGGAATCCAACTCCGCATATAAGAATTTCAAGGCATCGAGTTCGCCCTGTGGCCGGTCGAGTGCGTAGCGCACGGCCTTCGTCGTCGCCACGAATTCCCCTTCGAAGAGGCTTAACAGAGCTCGCACGGTGCCTGTGAATATGAACGTATTCCACAACGCGCCCTCCCGGATGAGTGCTTGTGCCTTCTCAGTGGTGGGCTTTTCGGCAAAGCGCGCCACGCCAGAGGCCCTGTCGCGTCGATTCTCGCTGGGGATGATGTAGCCGAGTTCTTCGTCCGCATGGTCAGGTTCCACGCCCAATAAATAGATGAGACCGTTGTTGTCGGCCGCAAGATTGGTCGCCGTTCGTAACGAACGCGCCATCAGGGTCTCATCGGTCAGATAGTGATCCGCTGGCAGCAGCAACACGACCGAATTCGGAGCGCGTCTCTCGATTTGCAAAAGCGCCAGCAAAATGCCGTAGGCCGTGCCGCGATTCCTCGGCTGCACGAAAATGTTTCGGCTTGACAGAGATTTGAGCGCACTACCCCACCAACGACGGTGCTGATCAGCCACAACGCTGCAGACGTGCTGAGGCATTGCGACCGATTGAGCGCGCTCGATGGCATCTTCCAGCAAGCATGTCTCTTTCTGCAGCGAACAAAATTGCTTCGGTATCACCTCGCCATCGGCCGTGGTGGTGAGTTCGCGAAGCCTGGTACCATCGCCTCCAGCGAGTACGACCGCCCACGTGTTAGACACACTGCGCATGGTCAAGCCCTCCCCTCGTAACAAACGACTAACCGATAGACAGTATGCGCACGCCCGTGCAGGCTCCCAGATCTCCGCTGCCGCCGTGCTCTGTAGGACTTGGCTGGCTTCATGCGAAGCGATGGACTTATCCCCGCTCAAATAGGATCATCGCAAGCCCCGTCATTCTGAGTTCACCCCTTTGAATAATCGCAAATTCGATGCCATTGTCATCGGTGGCGGCCAGGCCGGACCTTCCTTGGCGGCGCGCTTTGCGGGCGCCGGCAAGTCGGTCGCCATCATTGAACGTCATCTGTTCGGCGGCACATGCGTTAACTCGGGCTGCACACCGACCAAGACACTCATCGCGAGTGCACGCATTGCCTACGATTCACGACGCGCACACTCCTACGGAATTGAGCTCGCTGCGGCTGGCGTCGCAATCAACATGCGCGCTGTTCAGGCGCGCAAGAATCAAATAGTCGCTGCATCTCGGTCCGGCTTGGAAAATTGGCTGCGCGGCATGCCGAACTGTACGCTCTACAACGGACACGCGAGATTCGAATCGGCGCGATCTGTCAGTGTCGATGGACAGTTGCTGACCTCCGAACAGATCTTCATCAACGTGGGCGGTCGACCGCGAATTCCAGCCTTCCCCGGCATTGACACTGTTGCGTTCCTGACAAGTACGTCGTTTCTCGAGCTCGAGGAACTGCCGCCGCATCTGCTCATCATCGGCGGCAGTTACATCGGCCTCGAATTCGCGCAAATGTATCGGCGCTTTGGCAGCGAGGTCACGGTGATCGAGATGCAGCCGCGTCTTTTGCCGCACGAGGATCTGGAGGTGGCCGCGGCGATCCAAGCTGCACTCGAAGCGGAGGGCATTCAGATACGACTTGGCGCCGAATGCATTGAGCTCGCTCGAGAAGGCGAGTCGGTGACCGCAAACGTCCATTGTTCGACGGGTTCCCCGCAAGTCACGGGCTCTCATGTACTCATTGCGGTGGGTCGGGTGCCCAATACCGACGACTTGGGCCTGGACAATGCCGGGGTCGAGACGGACCACCTCGGGTTTATCAAGGTCGATGATGAACTACGCACCAATGTCGCCGGCATCTGGGCTCTGGGCGACTGCAATGGTAAAGGCGCGTTCACCCATACCGCCTACAATGACTACGAGATTGTGGCTGCCAACCTGTTCGAAGGCAACCCAAGGCGGCGCGTGAGTGATCGAATTCCCTGCTATGCCCTGTTTGTCGATCCGCCGCTCGGCCGGGTCGGACTCACCGAACGCGACGCCCTTGCGCAGGGCCATGCAATTCGTATCGGCAGTCGACCGATGACACGAGTCGGAAGGGCCGTCGAAAAAGGCGAGACTCGAGGTCTGATGAAGGTCGTGGTCGATGCGCGATCCAAGTTGATTCTGGGTGCCTCGATCCTCGGTGTCGGCGCTGATGAGGCGATTCACTCGATCATCGACGTCATGGCTGCGAAAGTGCCGTATACCACTCTACAAAACACCATGCATATCCATCCCACGGTTTCAGAATTGATACCCACAATCCTCGGCGAGCTGGGACCCACTACTTCGAGCGAGCAGCAATGGGCAAGCGAGGCACGTCGCTGACGGCGGTATCGATGAATTGAGCGATCAACATTTTTGCTAGCCGGTCGGGAGTTTCTCCCGACGGGCTCGGGATCTAATCCCGATACGGCGAAAAGAATCTGCGGTGTTCGGGAATTTAGCTGGACGATTTGTACGGCGTCTCTCTACACTCGATTCCTTCGATCGCGGCTGGTACGCCGGTCGCCGCACGCTCACTCCTGGCGTGACCTTGAGGGGACAACTGTTGGCATACTCGAGACCCATTTTCCAGTTGGGGCTGATTTGCGTCGCGGCCGCGATGACGAGTCTCGCGTGGGCGGCGGACGCGCCGGGAGAGTCGCCGAGCAATCCCGCGACCGCCCAAGAACTTCCGCAGATCACCGTCATTTCAAACACGCCGCTCGAAGGCCTGGGCCTGCCGCTCAACCAGATACCGGCGGACGTGCAGACCGCCAACAGCAAGGATATGGAGAGTCAGCAGACGCTTGGG
>CAYRAC010000030.1:6870-15677 GCA_964422045.1 uncultured Steroidobacteraceae bacterium | reverse complement strand
CGGCATTCTCGGCGATGCCGCTGATTCCTGCGATTTTGCCGTTCAATAGCAAGAGCGCGGCCGCGCCTGCCCCAATGAGCGCGCCGCCCCACAACGACTTCCAGAGGTCAGCGGTCAATTCAAACCCCGGCTGTCATTCGAATCCATGAGCGAATGATATCGCGAGCGAGTCCTCTTCCAAGGAAATATTCGCCTCGCCGCCACCGAATGCGGGCGGTATCGAGCCGGAGCCGTCAACCGTTTTCTTGAAGGCGTGCAGCCAAGCGGCGCTGATTTGATTGCGGTTGCCGAGTTTCCAACTGCCGCCCGCGGTCAAATGCGTCTCGATCACTCCGGGCGCAAGAATATTGAAAAAAGTTTGCGACGCGGGCACCGGTTGTTGCGACTTGCTGACGCCGGCCCGCAGGGTGAAAGACTCGCTCACGGCGTAGCTGCCACCCAGCTTGACAACAGAAATATCCCGCCAGCCAAATCCCGGACCGTCGCTGGCGCCGAGCGGCACGCCTGCAAACAGTGAATCGAGGCTGTTGCCGACGGCGGGAACGTCGGCATACAGAATGCGTTGCCAGTCCAAGCCAATGGATAGTAGCTGCGTCGGATGAACTGCGACACCCAACCCGTAGGATTCGGGAATGTCGAATGCACCGCCATCGGCGAACAGACCGCTATATTTCGCAAATCTTCCCATATGAGTCTTCGATTGCCACGATGCTCCTAAACTGACGTAGTCATTCAGCTGCCCCAACCATCCAAGCCGAATGCCGACGCCGGTCGAGTCATCGTGGGCGCGATTCGATACATCATCGGGCGCCTGCGAGAAATTGCCGAAGATACCGATGCCTTTGGCTTCAAATCGTTGGTAGGCGACGTTGAGTGCCACGCCTAGGGAATTTGCATCGTTGAGCTTGAATGCCAGCGCCGGCGTCAAGAAGGCTTGCTCCAAATCCACTCCGGCTCTGCCCTGGGCACCAAAGCGCGCGTACGGATTTGAACCATAATCGGTATCCAGCCCGCCGTTGCCGTAGAGCCCGACGCCCCACGCGATTCGGTCGCTGATATGACGGCTAAAACCAATCTCCGGCAAGTAGAAAAAACGCGTGCCGTTGCCGTCGAATTCCTGACTCTGCCCGCCCTGATCGAGAGTGGCGTCGCGGCGCGGCCGGAAGATCTCGACGCCGAAAGTAATGCCGTCCGCGACCGCGGTGAGGCCCGCCGGATTGGTGGCGACAGTCAATGAATCCAGGGGCAGCGCAATACCGACACCCGCTTGAGCCTTGGAATTGGTTCCGTAACCCTCCAAGAAATACCCGTTCGTGGCGTTGGCCTGCTGCGCGGCGACGAGCAATAGCGCAAGGCCCGGTATTTTTTTGATCGACATGTGGATGTTCTCGATTTGATGAGTCCCCGCCAAGATTACGGAACGGAAGTCAGGTGGTAAAAGTACGGAACGCTCTAACCTTAGATGCGTATGTGCGCACGAGTCCTCTGGGGCAAATTTCCTGGAGTAGGTTTCATTCGCCAGGCGTCGAAGCGAGCGCTCGTGATCGTCGATGAAGCGTATTTGAAATTTTCGGACGGCTACGCGCAGCGAACCTTGGGCGATCTGGTGCGCGACGGGGACAATGTGATCGTGTTTAGGACATTCGCCAAGATCTATGGACTGGCGGGACTGGATCTCGGGTATGGATTGCCAAGGTGGCACGCGAGCGGGAGAGTTGGCTCGGTCTATTTCGCGAATTGAAGGTGACGTTCACGGAGGCGCGCGGCAATTTCGTATTCTTCGAGACGGGAATTCCCCATGACCCATTTTAGGCCGGCGTCGATATTGGGCGAGCGTTCCCCCCGTACGAGAGATGGGCGAGGATTTCCATCGGGCTGCCGCAAGAGAATGCGATCGCCCGCGCGGCGGTTCGTGATCTGCTATCGAATAAGTGAAACCTGCAATGGACGGGGTCGCTACCAAAACAAGATGGAGCGTATCTCGATGCTGCGCCGAGGCGGGGCATCGGTCGCGCTGGTAGGATCGTCGAATGCGCTGTGAGCCGTGAGCCGTGCGCGTCCGTCGACGGCCGAATCATAGATCTTGAGCAGAGTCGCCTCGGTGGGCGTTTGCCTCGGGTACCAATACCAGCGATGGCGCGGACTGTACGTGAGCGCGTACGTTTCCCCCGTCCAATCGGGATAGACCAGATCGCTCGGCAGCAGGTCGTGCGGGTCGATGGTGCGGGAATCGCACACCGCGAGTGGTGTCTGCAGCACCGGGCCGCCCACCGGTCGCCAGAAATTGACGATCGCAAAACGCCGTTGCAGGCGCCACGCCGCCTCCTCCGGCGGGAGGTGTTTGGCGACGCGCCGCGGCGCAGAGTCGAGCGTCTGATCATCGTGGACGCGGCGCACCGGTTCGCGCAAGGCGACGCGGCCGGGCAGGGCGGTGCTGTCGCGCAGCGTATGGTCGAAGATCACCACTTTGTTCGCGCCGGTGCAAGCTTGCAGCGCTGCTTTCACCTCCGGGTAATCGACCGCCGCGACGCGCTGCGTATCCTTGAACGATGTCCAATCGGTGAGCGAGCTGCGGTGCGGGGTCAATTCAAAACCGCTGATATCGAGACCGAGGCCGCGCACTTGCCGCGCGTCGTGGATCGCGACCGTGCGGGCATCGATCTCGCCGCTGCTTCGCGGTATGCCAGGCGGCGGATCAAAGGTGTAATTGACCGGCCGCACGCCGGTATTGCGCGTGTAGTTGAGCACCGCCCGAATCGCCCTTGATGTTTCGATCTCTCGATCGTCGATCACGGCACTCATAAGAGCCTCACTACAAATTCGGCTGCGGTGTTATTCGCAGATATGGCCGAACCGCGACGTAACCCTTGGGGAATTTCTGCTTGATGGTCTCGGGATCTTGCAGTGACGGCACAATCACGACGTCCTCGCCGTGCCGCCAATTGCCGGGTGTGGCGACGCTATGGCTGTCGGTGAGTTGCAGCGAGTCGATGACGCGCAGGACCTCGTCGAAATTGCGGCCGGTGCTGGCCGGATAGGTGATCACCAGGCGGATTTTCTTGGCCGGATCAATGATGAAAAGCGAGCGCACCGTCGCAGTCGTGCTGGCATTGGGGTGAATGAGATCGTAGAGCAGGCTCACCTTGCGGTCTGCATCGGCGATGATCGGAAAGTTCACCGTGGCGCGTTGCGTCGAATTGATGTCGTCGATCCATTTCTGGTGCGACTCGACTGGATCCACCGACAGAGCGATCACCTTGACGCCACGCTTCGCAAATGCATCCGCAAGATTGGCCGTCAAACCGAGCTCGGTCGTGCAGACCGGCGTGAAGTCAGCGGGGTGAGAGAACAACACGGCCCATTTGCCGTCCAGCCATTCGTGAAAGTGGATGCGGCCGAGACTCGAATCCTGTTCAAAATCGGGGGCGAGATCACCGAGGCGAAGGCTTGGCATCGAGGACTCCTGGCGGCGTAGCCGGCAATTGTGGATACTCTCCTCATCCTAGGACCCGGCCGGTCGACTTGCCAAATACCGGAACCGTAAAAGCTCATGCCTCTTAGGCAGTACGGAGTACGGATGATTAAGAATCGCACCTTGCGCTTGGCGCGTAGGATGAAACGCAGCAAAATGCCCGCCATGAACATACCTACTGATTTCCTCTTTCACGGGAGTACCTCATGATCTCTAGATATCCACTGGTCAAATTGTCAGCTCTTGCGACGGTCGTAACGATGGGGTCGTTTCTCATCCAAAGCGGCGCACTAGCGCAACCCGAGCACCGCGGCGGTGGAGGGCGTCCGCCCGCTCATGGTGAACCTCACCCGGGTCCGAGCGGTTATCAGCGCGTAACCGAGCCCCATGGTTGGGATGCGAGACCCGCGGCGCCGGATCGCGGGGCGTATCAGCATAATTTCCAGGCGGCACGTAGCTTCCATATCGGCCCTTATCATCGACCCGCGGGTTGGGTGGCCCATCGCTGGGCTTATGGGCAAATTCTGCCGCGCGCTTATTGGGGTGCATCGTTTCTGTTGGCCGATTACTGGTTGTTCGCCCTCGAGGTCCCCCCGGCCGGCTATGAATGGGTGCGCGACGATACCGATGCGATATTGGTCAACACCAGCACGGGCGAAATCTTGCAAGTAGAGTACGGGGTCTTCGGCTAAACGAAAGGAACATCGGATGTTTCGCAACTATGCCTTGAGTGTATTTCTCGTCCTGGCGTCCGCGGCGCGGGCCGCGGACCACTTCGACGGTGAGAGCTGGTGGAGTACCGTAAAAATACTCGCGGACGATAAGTTCGAAGGCCGCGATACCGGCAGCACGGGCGAGCGGCAAGCGCAAGCTTACGTGGTGCAGCAATTGAAGACGCTCGGGCTCGAGCCGGCCGGGTCCAACGGCTATTACCAGTCGGTCAAGTTGCAAACTCTGGAGCTCGATGAGCCAAGTTCGAGCCTCGCGCTGGTGCGTGGCGGCCGTGCGCAACCGCTGACGCTTGGGGAGCAGGCTTATTTCAGCACTCGCTATGCGCAGGCGCCGAAGGTCGATGCTCCCCTCGTGTTCGTCGGCTACGGTTTAAACATTCCGGAGCAGGCCTATAACGATTTCCTCGGGCTCGATCTGAAAGGCAAGGTCGCGGTCGTTGTCACCGGCTCGCCGGCTGAGGTTCCATCGGCGCTAAGTGCGCACTATCAGTCGCGCGCCGAACGGTGGAAGGCGCTCAAGGCCGCCGGGGCGATCGGCGTCATTTCCTTGCCTAATCCCGCGTCGATGGAAATGTCGTGGGCGCGCATGGCGCTCAACCGCAATCTGCCCAGCATGAACTTGGTCGGAACGGAGTTCGATGAGACCTCCGGCTGCCAACTGGGCGTCATTTTCAATCCCGCTCATGCCGACATGCTCCTCGAGGGGACCGGCCATACGTTCGCCGAGATCGCTGCGCTCGCGAAGGATCGGAAAGTCTTGCCGCGCTTTCCGTTGACCGCTTCAGTGAGCGCCGTCACGCACACGAGCACGCGCGATCTTCAGTCGACCAACATCGTCGCCCGCATGCCGGGAAAGGACCCGAAGCTCAAAGCCGAATACGTCGTGCTCTCGGCGCACATCGATCATGTCGGCGTGGGCGCACCAATCAATGGTGACCGAATTTACAACGGTGCCATGGACAACGGGTCGGGAAGCGCATTGCTGCTCGACGTCGCACGCTCGCTGAAGCGAGCTCATGTTCCTCTGAAGCGATCCGTGCTCTTCGTCTGGGTGACCGGCGAGGAGAAAGGCCTGCTCGGATCGAAGTTCTTCGCCGCCCATCCGACCGTACCGGCCACATCGATGATCGCCGACATCAATACTGACATGTTTCTACCGATAATCCCGCTAAAGGTGTTGACCGTTTACGGCCTGGCAGAGTCCGATCTTGGCGATCGCGTCGCGAAGATAGCCGCCGACCAAGGTCTTCGTGTGCAACCGGATCCGGCGCCGCTGCACAATATTTTTATTCGCAGCGATCAGTACAATTTCATCCGCCACGGCATACCTTCGGTCATGATCGACGTCGGTGCCAGCGATCCCGGCGAGGAAAAAATCCTCAAGGATTGGCACAACGATCGCTACCATGCTCCTTCGGATGATGGGAATCAGCCGCACAATCTTGCGACCGCGGCCGGCTACGAGGAAGTTATCCGCGCCTTGACGATCGCGGTTGCCGATGATCCCGTTCGGCCGGCGTGGAAGCAGGACAGCTTTTTTCGCCGCTACGCGGCGGCCGGTGCAAATTAAAAGTCCGATTCAGCGGCGCGTGCTGCGCAATAGCCGGAGAAAATCTCAAGTATTGTCGCGTAGTGGAACTTTGAAGCCGGTCAATATTCGGTCTACGTCCTCTTGCGTATCCATTTTCTCGGCCGCGCGCACCAGCTTTCGCGGCAAGTGCGATGCGAGAAGCTCTATGAACTCATACATATAAGCGCGCAGCAGCGCGCCGCGACGAAACCCGATCCAGGTGGTATGTCCTTCGAACAGATGAGCGGCATCGAGCGTGACGAGATCCGAGTCGATGACGGGATCGACGGCGAGTTTCGCCAAGATGCCGACTCCCAAACCGATGCGGACGTAAGTCTTGATGATGTCCGAGTCGCGTGCGGTCAGGGCAACATCGAGTGAAAGCCCCGCGGTCTCGAATAGAGCCGGCAAGGAGGAGCGGCCGGAGAAGCTGAAGACGTAGGTCACGATCGGGTAGTCAGCGAGCTTCTTGAGCGTCAGCTTTCCCTTGGACGCCAATGGGTGTCCGTGCGGAACCACGACCGTGCGATGCCAGCGGTACACGGGGAGTCGGATCAAGTGCGGAAATAACTCCTCGGAGCCCGTGGCAATCGCGAAATCGACGCGGTCGCGCGCGACCATCTCTGCGATTTGTTCGGATGTGCCTTGGTGCAGATGCAAGCGAACTTTCGGATATTTTGCGCGAAAAGCACGCACCACGTGCGGCAGCACGTATCGAGCTTGGGTGTGGGTGGTCGCAATCGACAACGAACCACCGTCCACCCGGCTCAGCTCCGCCGAGGTGCGCTGCACATTTTGCAATTCGCGCAATATCGTCGTGGCGCGCGCCACGATGTCCTCGCCTGCTGACGTGGTTCGGACCAAGGCGCGGCCTTCGCGCTCGAACAAGTCAAAACCGAGTTCGGTCTCCATCAGCTTGAGCTGCCGGCTCACACCCGGTTGGGAAATGCGCAGCTCTCGCGCCGCAGTCGTGATGTTGAGCCCGTTCTCATGCACGGCCACGAGATACCGCAACTGTTGAAAAGTCATCGAGAGGTTCCGTATGCAGGTGTGTGCAGGCTAATGTGCGGCTGCATCGCCAGGAACTATCATCACGACCTATGGATATACCAAACTCGACGCGCGACCAGGATGGGGCCGAGTTGGCTTAGACTGGCATTAACGACCACTCGAGGATCCCCCTATGACAACCGCCATGCATAAGCTCTCGACCGTGCTCGCTGCCGTAACCGTGCTGATTTCGCCGTTCGCTAACCGCGTTGTGGCGGCGCAGAACGACACGGAGGAGGTGCGTACCGTGGTCACCGGGTTCGCCACGACGTGGAACCGCCACGATTTGAATGCCTTCGGAAAACTGTTTGCGACGGACGCCGATTTCGTCAACGTCGCAGGTATCTTTTGGAAAGGCGGGAAGTTCATTCAGGCGCAGCACGCCTACACCCACGGCGCGATCCCGGCAGATTCTCCCGGATTCACCAAACAGGATCGCCCTTACTACGGAATTTTCAAGGACAGCACGTTGAAGTTCGAGCCGATCACTGTACGGTTCCTGTGCAAGGAAGTGGCCGTCGCTCACGTGAACTGGGAAATGCTCGGCGATTCGCGAACGCGCGACCCACGGTACGGTGTGTTGCTGTTTGTGCTTACCCGGGAGGATGCCGGATGGCTGATTGCCGCGGCTCAAAACACGGAGATCCACCGCACCGTGAATTAGGCGCTCGCGCTTGGGCGCCTTCAATGACTCGCCGGCACACTCGAAGCGCTCGCCTGTGCGCCACCCTGGCCGCTCAAGGTGGCGCCGTCCGGCAGCACGATGCTCATCAGTCTTCCGCCGTGAGTTCCGTCGCGCAGCGGATTGAGGCTCACTTTGACTTTGTCGCCTGGATTCACTGAATGCGGCTTCCAGCCCCAACGACTCAGAACGACCAAAGGGCCCAATTCCAAGCTCCATTCCTCGACGACACCCTTGTCGTCCAACATCATCACCTGCAGCCAACTGTGCGGATTGGTCCACTGAAATTCTTTCACCGTCGCATCTCGAGTGATGAGACTGTTCGCATCGAACATTGCGTAGCTGTGGTGAGCGAAGGCGGGAGAGACGACAGCGAGCAGTAGCAGCAGACAAATTGAGGGGCGGATCATCGGGGTGTGCTTTTAGATATGGTCTGATTGCCATGCTCATCGAATATCAGACGTTCATTGGTGCATTCATATTCCTGTATCTCCCAGTCTGCGTGCAGCTTGAACACCGCGGTGGCGGTGATCGGTGTTGTCAGCGCCTTGGGATCGTCAAAGGTGATTTCGTCCTGCAACGTGTCGTAGGTTGGGCGCTGCAGGCGTTGAATGACATGCAATGCATCGCTGTGCGGCGTGATGAGATCGAACGCCGAGGTCGCGCCCAAGCTCACGCTATCGATGACCAACGTATTGCCCTCCCAGTGTCCAATAGAATCTCCATAAAACAGCGGGTATAGCTCGTCGGCGCTCTTGTGCGGACGATTCAAATAAACCCGATAGAGTGCGCCCACGTTCTCTTTTTGGAAAAGGATCTCCTGACCGCCTTTCTGGTAGAAGATCTCCAGCGGATAGGCGCCCGTCGTCATCGACGCGGCGAGGCCGGCGGGGAGGCAGCGGTTTTGCGCAACTTGAAACGGCTTTCCCGCGGCTTCATCGTCGCGGCGTTGTTTGAGAATCGCCGCGTATTGCGGGGTGAGGGGATAGGTCTTGAAGGGCTTGTCCGGAGTCTGCATCCAGATTCCCGTGAAATCCCGCGGATCGAACGCCCGGGCTGGTAGCGGTTTGGCCGACGAATTGTCGGTCTGAGGCGCCGATTCACAGCCGGTATCGCAGAGTACGACCGATGAGAGCGAAGCTGCCAGTAGCAATCGCGCGCGCATGTTCCGCACTCTCCGAGTTCAGGTAGAGAGGCATTTATAGCCGGCAGATCCTCAGCTTAACAGCGGGTATCCATACCTAGATTGCATAACCTCATGTCCAAGCCGGAATCAAAGAGCCGTGTACCCGCCGTCAATGG
>CAYRAC010000030.1:0-6770 GCA_964422045.1 uncultured Steroidobacteraceae bacterium | reverse complement strand
TGCATAACCTCATGTCCAAGCCGGAATCAAAGAGCCGTGTACCCGCCGTCAATGGTGATTTCGGTACCGGTGATGAACGATGACTCGTCGCTTGCCAAGAACACCGCAAGATGGGCAACTTCCACCGGCTCGGCGATCCGCTTGACCGGATTCGCGTTGATGATCGCCTTGATGTATTCCGCGGGCAGCGCGGCTGTTATCGCGGTCTTGATCGTTCCCGGACAGATTGCGTTCGCACGGATGCCCTGTGCCGCGTATTCCACGGCCGCAGTCTTGGTCAATTGCTTCACACCGCCCTTGGCGGCGCAATAGGCCGCCATGTTCGGGAAGGCCACCATCGCCGCCATCGATGCGGTATTGACGATCGAACCGCCGCCGGACTTCAGCATCAATGGAATTCCGTAGCGCATGCCGAGGAAGACGCTGCGCAGATTGATGGCCATGACTTTTTCCCATTCCTCTTCGGGATATTCGCCGACGGGTGCCATATGCCCTTCGATGGCGGCGTTGTTGCATAGCACGTGCAGAGCGCCGAATTTGGACGCGGCGAGCGCGAGCATGGCCTGCACGTCCGCGGACTTGGACACGTCGGCCTGAAATGGGACGCAGTTGGGGCCGAGTTTTTCGGCCACTGCATTCTGATTGCCGGAGATGTCGACCGCGACGACTTGGGCGCCTTCGGCGATGAATCGTTCGGCAATCGCCCTGCCGATTCCCGAACCCGTGCCCGTCACCAAAGCCACTTTGCCTTGTAATCTGCCTGTCATGACAATACTCCTGTGTTCAACTGTGGTGGGCGTGCTCGAGCGCAGTCTCCGCGAGGGGACTCGCTGCCAAAGCCAGCATATCGCTCACTCGGGTGATCTTCTCTCGCGGCTTGCCGATGGCTTCGCCGCGCCGCTGCTCTTCGGCATCGATGCGCCGCCAATCGCCGTAGCTCAATACGGGCGATTCGATCCGAGCCAAGGCCGCATACACGCCTTCGCTACCCGATTTCGGGCGCGAGTCGAGGCGCGGCACGTCGGCCAGCAGGCTTTGCACCGAAGCCACGGCATCGGCCCGATTGGTGCCGATGATTCCCGAGGGTCCGCGCTTGATCCATCCCGCGGCATACAGACCCAGCGTGTCGCTTATCCGTCCCGCGGTATTGGGAAAGACTCCCTTGGTTGCGTCGAACGGCACCCCCGGCAGCGGCAGACCCCGGTAGCCGATGCTGCGAAACAGCAGACCACAACTGAGATCGAGACTAACTCCCGTGCCTTTGGCGGTTTGTCCAAATGGCGGACCGGCGAGGGAATTCTTCTCCAGCGTGACTCTCTCGAGGCGCTGCTTCCCCGACAGGGCCACCGGACTTTGCAGGAAATGAAACCAGATGCGCTTGTCCGCGGTCGCGGCGCCGTGCAGCGTCCAGCTTTGAAGAATTTCGACGTTTTTGGCCGCATTGAAGTTGGTCTGGTCCTCAAGTTCCGCGAGGCTCGCCGGATTCAGCTGCAGATCCTCCGCGGCCACGCGCGTAACGCAGCCGCGCAATTCGCCGAGTTCGCGCAGTTCCTTGAACGTGAAGCTCGCCTGTGCGGGGCTGCGGCGACCGATGATATGAATATCGCGTACCCGGCTATGGGCTAATGCATCGAGGGCGTGCTCGGCCATATCCGTACTGCGAAGTTCGTCGACCGACTTGCCAAGTATCCGCGCCACATCGATGGCGACATTGCCCTGACCGATAATCACCGCGGTCTCGCTGCTCAGGTCGAACGTGCGCTCGCAGTAGTCCGGATGACCGTTGTACCAGCCGACGAATTCAGTTGCGGTGTGACTGCCGGGCAGGTCCTCATTCGCGAGTCCGAGCCGCCGGTCCGATTCGGCACCGCAGGCGAACAACACTGCATGATGCGTGCTCTGCAACTGTTCCAAGCTGATGTCTCGTCCAACCGTGACATTCCCCAGGAAGGTGAAGCCGGGCGATTGCGCGATCTTGTCGAAGACCAACGTGGGTTGCTTGAGTCGAGGGTGATCCGGAGCGACGCCGTAGCGAACCAACCCGAACGGCACGGGCAGCCGCTCGATCATGTCCACTCGCACGGTCAGGGATGACTTGAGCAATGCTTCGGCCGCGTAGAAGCCGCTCGGCCCGCTGCCGACGATCGCGACGTGCAGAGGATTCTCGGCCGACCCCAAAGCGCCGGCGTCAGTATCCGAGTTCACGCTTGCGTGCCTCGGCGGTGGGCAGCGGAACTTGCTTATCTTCGATCACGGGCAGGCCCGGCGCGCGCTGCGCGTTGATGGCCAGCCACTCCAGTTTGTCGGCGGGCAATTCCGATTGTTCGTAGATCGCATGCACCGGACAGGCCGGTACGCACGCGCCGCAGTCCACGCATTGGACATTGTCGATATACAGCATCTGCGAGTCGCCGTGAAAGCAGGCGACCGGACAGGTGGTTACGCAGTCGGTGAATCGGCATTGCTGGCATTTATCGGTCACGATGTGCGGCATGGACGGTTCACTCATCCCCGCTGATGAATCGGCTGAAAATGTTCCATTGCGGGCCGCTCGGCGAAGAACGGTCCGGCAATTTCCCGGAATGTTTGAAAGTCCTGCGTTTTGGTGAATGCGTGGTGGTCGGCAATCGAATTCCAGCCGAGCTGCAGGCAGTAGCGCGAGGGTCTCTCGACGCACCGTAGCAGCGCAACGGATGTGCAACCCGATGCGCCCGCGAGCAGCGCGCAGCCGCGCTCCATGACGCTCTCGAACTCGCTTTCCCGAGCCGCAATCACCGCAAAATCCGCACGTTCGATCACCATGGTTGACTCCTCATACGATCGACAAGCGCTGCTTCGCAAGATCAGCGAGCTTGAATTTCTGCGCTCTGCCCGTCGCCGTGAGCGGCAGCTCCGCGGCAGTCACAAATATCACGTGTCGCGGCACTTTGAAGCGCGCGAGCCGGCTCGCGCAAAGCTCGATGAGCTCCTGGGGCTCGGGAAATACGTCGCCGGCGGGCACGATGCAGGCGCAACCGACTTCGCCCATTTTCACGTCTGGGAGCCCGACGACCAAGGCCTGAGCGACCAGAGGATGCTCGTTCAACAAATCCTCGATCTCGCGCGGCATGACCATTTCGCCGCCGCAACGGTAGGTTTCCTTCAGACGTCCGGTCAGCGTCAGGTATCCGTCAGCAGTGATCACGCCGACATCTCCGGTGTGCAGCCAGCCATCGGCGTTGAACGCGGCGCGGGTTTCCGCCTCTTTCTTGTAATAGCCGCGGGTCACGATCGGACCGCGAGCGACCAGTTCGCCGGGCACTCCGAACGGCAGGTCGACGCCGGTCGCCGGATCGATGGTCTTGTATTGCGCCAGCACACCGCCGAGGTCGGCATCACCGGCAACGCCCGCGAACTTGAGGCGGCCGTTGGTCGTCAGCAAGAATTCGTCGGGACCCTCAGGCAACGTGCAGGTCGTCGAAGCCGTGGTCTCGGTCATGCCGTAGGCGGTCACGATCTCGCGTGCGCCGAGAAGTTCGCGAATGTCCTGCCAAATGCTGGCGGGCGAGGCGCCGCCCGAATTGAACATCGCCAGCAAATCGGCGCCGTCGAAACCGTTCTGGCGCGCCTCATCCAACAGCTTGAGCGTCATCATCGGTACGCACACGATCTCGGTGGCTCGATGCGAGCGCGCTGCGTCGAGCATCCTGCGGGCATCGAAGGACAGCTGCGGAACGATGGCACCGCCCACGAATGTGCATGCGATCAAGCACTCCACGAAGCCGAAGACATGGTACATGGGCAACGCGAACAGGATGCGACGGCCATCCTCGAAGGCGCGCGTATAGGCCGAAGCGTAGGCTGCGCGCAGAATCATGTCGTGAGTGAGCATGACCCCCTTGGGTAATCCGGTGGTTCCCGAGGTATAAATCACGTCCGAACGGAAATGCGGGTCGGCCGCACCCTCGCGTCGAGCAAGTTCTGCATGGCTCGACGGCGTAGCCATCGCGTTGAGCTCATCGAGCGAGGTCGCACGACTTCGCTGCGCGCCCTCGGTTGCGTGTACGACGACGCGGCGCAGGTTGGGCCAGCGAGCGCCGCCGCCTGAAGTTTCCCAGCCGGCGACGAGAGCGTCGAGGTCCTCGAGGTAATCGCGATCGCGCAACCGGTCCATGGTTATCAACAGCTTGCTGTCCGATTGGTCGAGGATGTAACTGAGCTCCTGGCGCCGCAATGCAAAATTCACCGGCACTGCGACTGCGCCGGCGCGAGCAATGGCGTATTTGATTGCGACGAACTCGGGAAAATTGGCCAGTAGCAACGCTACGTGGTCGCCCGCGCGCACGCCGCACTCGATGAGGCCTGCGGCGAGCGTGCGCGACCAGTTCTGCATGTCGCGATAGGTGTAGATTCGGGAGTCGGTGATGACGAGCGGCCGCTCGGCAAACTCCGCGGCAGCCGAGTCAAGCGCCTGTGCAAGGGTTTTTGCTCGCCACACGGGGTGGCGGGCCTCGGTCGCCGCGCGGCGCTGCAGCGGAGTTGGCATTCAGTGCGGCCTGTGTGGGCGATCCGAGAAGGGCGATTCATTGACTATAACAAACATTTGTTTTAAATTTACTCGCAGATCCACGGTGGTGTCAATCATGACCCCATTGCACCGGCGAATCGTGTATTCCTTTGATTATGTATTCAACTCTCTAAACAGACCGCCGAAGGGGACCTATGGACTTTCAATTCACACATGAGCAGCGCCTGTGGGGTGATACGGTCCATAGCTTCATGGACAAGGAGGTCGGTCGCGAGTACACGCGCGAACATGACGCCAGCCGGGAGTTTCCCGAGGAAGTATTCAAGAAGATGGCCCAGCAGGGTTGGCTTGGGCTGCTGGTGGACGAGCAGGACGGCGGCAGTGCCGCTGATCCAATCATGTTTGCCTTGTTCTGCGAGGCGATCGGCAAGTTCAGTCTCGATACCGCGGCGTGCATCATGACCTCGATGTTCACCGCGACCAATATCTCGCGCCACGGAACCGCGGAGCAGAAGCGCCGCTACCTCGAGCCGTTTCTCGCCGGCAACGCGAAGTTTTCGATCTCGATCAGCGAGCCGCAAGCAGGTTCTGACGCCGCCGCGGCGCGCTCCACGGCGGTACTCGACGGCGATCAGTGGGTGCTCAACGGCAACAAGGTATGGTGCTCCGGGGCGCATTTGCCCAACGCAACCATCGCCATTCTGGCGCGCACCGGGCCCGGGCGTCACGACGGCTTCAGTGTGTTCCTGGTTCCGAACACGACGCCGGGACTCAAGATCAAGAAGATGAATACCATCGTGCGCAAGAGCTTGGGCACCACCGAATTCTTCATGGATAACCTGCGCATTCCCAAGGATGCGCTGCTCGGCGAGGCCGGCAAGGGCTGGCAATATATCGGCGAGCACCTCGAATACGAGCGACTGAGCATTGCGGCTTCGCAGGTGGGCAACGCACGCACCGCGCTCGACGATACCATCCGCTACACGAAGGATCGCAAGCAATTCGGCGTCCCGCTGGCGTCGTTCCAGGTGCTCAAGCACCGCATGGCCGAAAACGAGACCGAATTGGAAGCGGCCCGCCTGTTGGTGTATTCCGCCGCCTGCAAAATGGCGCGCGGAGAGCGGGCGGTCAAGGAGGTTTCAATGGCGAAGCTGTTTTGCTCGCAGGTACTTTTCAGAATCGCCTTCAATGGAATGCAGGCATTGGGGGGCTATGCACAGCTGCCGGAATATGACATGGAGCGTTACTTCCGCGAAGCGAAGCACGGCATGGTTGGCGGCGGCACCAACGAAATTCAGCGCAGCATCATCGCCAAGGAGATGGGAATTCGGTGATGTTCGGTCTTGAGTTGGCGATAAAATTTTAAAGCGCGACTGCGCAAAGGGTACACAAATGAGCAGACTGACTGGAAAGATAGCGATCATCACCGGGGCGTCCCAGGGCATGGGAATGGCGCATGCGCGCGCCTTCGTCGAGCATGGCGCCAAGGTTATCTTGGGTGACCTCAATGAGAAATCCGGCAAGGCGCTGGCAGCCGAACTCGGCGCCAACGCCATTTTCGTCAAGCAGGATGTCTCAAGAGCCGAGGATTGGCGGGCGGTGCTGCAGAAAGGTGAAGAGCGCTTCGGCACCGTCAACGTGCTGGTCAACAACGCCGGCATTCTGGGTACGCTCGCGGCCACGATCGATATGCCGGAAGCCGAATTCTTGCGTGTCTGCGCGGTCAATCAAACGGGGGTGTTTCTCGGAATGCAGACCGTGCTCCCCGGCATGATCAAGGCCGGCGGCGGTTCGATCGTGAACATCTCGTCGATTGCCGGCCTCGTGGCAATCTACGGCGCGCCGAACCTCGCCTATGTGGCCAGCAAGTTCGCGGTGCGCGGCATGACGAAGCAGGTTGCGGTGGAATATGGCGGCAAGAACATTCGCGTCAACTCCGTGCACCCAGGCTACATCAAGACGCCCATGATGGTTGCCGCCACCGACGAGGGCGGCGGCGAAGCGCTGAAACAGATTCCGTTGCGCCGCATGGCGGATGCGTCCGAAGTGTCCAATTTGGTCATTTTCTTGGCTTCTGACGAGTCCGCATTCATCACCGGCACGGAACATGTCATCGATGGTGGAATGACGGCGTTGTAGCGCGCAATTCGGGGCGTTAGTCCCCGCAGATGCGTGCGATCGCCGCCTCGTCCATGCCCGCTTCGCGCAACACCTCGACAGTGTGTTCGCCCAGTTTCGGCGGTGGGCGACGGATGCCGGCGCC
>CAYRAC010000029.1:0-15933 GCA_964422045.1 uncultured Steroidobacteraceae bacterium | reverse complement strand
AATGATCGATGCCGACAATTTCTCCCTGCAAGCCGACGTACTGCCACCACGTCGCCCTCACGCCGGCTTCCACCGCGACGCGACGCGTGACCGCCGACGGCAGCACGCTTTGCTTATACGCCTCGTCTTGGCTGTCGAAGGTGTTGGTGCTCGGCATGGACACCAAGCGAATTTTCCTGCCTTTGGCCGTCAGGGTGCGCACCGCTTCGGCGGCGATGCCGACTTCGGAACCCGTGGCGATCACGATGGCTTCCGGCGGCCCCGCGGAATCGATCAACACGTAGCCGCCGCGCCGGATATTCGCCACCTGCGCCGCTTCGCGTGCCTCGTGCACCACGGCTTGCCGCGTGAAAATCAAGCACGTCGGGCCATCGCGATGCTCGAGCGCCACTCCCCACGAGGTCGCGGTCTCTACCGCATCGCAGGGCCGCCACAGGTTCATGTGCGGGATGTCGCGCAAACTCGCCAAGTGTTCGATCGGCTGGTGCGTCGGCCCGTCTTCGCCCAAACCGATGGAATCGTGGGTATAGACGAAGACCACGCGCAAGCGCATCAGGCAGGCCATGCGCACGGCGTTGCGCGCGTAGTCGGAGAAAGTCAGGAACGTCCCGGCGTACGGAATGATGCCGCCATGGCACACGATGCCGTTCAGAATCGCCGACATGCCGAATTCGCGCACGCCGAAATGCACGTAGTTGCCGCCCGGCGAGTCCGGGGTCAGGGCCACAGAGTCCTTGCGCAGCGTGCCGTTCGAGGGCGTGAGATCCGCGGATCCTCCCAGAAGCTCGGGCATCGATGGACCGATGGCGTTCAACGCCGCTTGCGAGGATTGGCGGGTCGCGAGGGCCTTTCCCTCGACCTGGGTGCGTCCGATATACGCACTCACGAGGTCGGCGAATCCGCTCGGCAAGTTGCCTTCGATGCGGCGCTCGAGTTCGGCTGCCAACGCGGGAAATTCGCTGGCGTAGGCGGCAAACCGCGTGCGCCACTCCTGCTCGACCCGCGCACCTTTGTCGCGCATGTCCCAGGCCGCGCGGACATCGGCCGGTATCTCGAACGGCGGTGAGCTCCACTTGAGGTTCAACCGCGTGGCGGCAATTTCCTCGTTCCCCATGGCCTCGCCGTGCATCGATGCAGTGCCCTGCTTGTTCGGCGCTCCCCAGCCGATGATGGTTTGCGCGCAAATCAGCGACGGCCGACCGGTTTCGGCGCGCGCCGCAGCCAACGCGGCCGCGACAGCGTCGCTGTTGTGGCCGTCGACGCGGGGCTGCACGTGCCAGCCATAGGCCTCGAAGCGTTCTGCGGTGTGGTCGCCGAACCACCCCACCACCTTGCCATCGATCGAGATGCCGTTGTCGTCGTACACCAAGATGAGCTTGCCTAAGCGCTGCACGCCGGCGAACGATGCCACTTCGTGCGAGATTCCTTCCATCATGCAGCCGTCGCCCAAAAACACGTAGGTGTGATGATCGACGATGTTGTGGCCGGGACGATTGAAGGTGGCGGCGAGTGCGCGCTCGGCCAACGCCATGCCCACGCCATTGGCGAAACCCTGGCCCAGAGGCCCGGTCGTGGTTTCGATCCCGAGATGCACTTCTCGCTCCGGATGGCCCGGGGTCTTGGAACTGAATTGGCGAAAGTTCTTGATATCATCGATCGACAACGGGTAGCCCGTCAGATACAGCACCGAGTACAGCAGCATCGAGGCATGGCCGTTCGACAGCACGAAACGGTCGCGGTCCCACCAGCTAGGATTGCCGGGATTGAACTTAAGGACATCCCGCCACAGGACTTCCGCGATGTCGGCCATCCCCATGGGCGCGCCTGGATGACCCGAATTGGCCTTCTGGACGGCATCCATCGATAAAGCACGAATGGCATTGGCGAGCTCGCGGCGGGTAGGCATAGGCGACTTCTTTGATTTAACAAAAGTGAATGGAATCCGGCACGGTATTGTCCTCGATGCGCCCCTCGCCAGCAATGGCGCGTCGATTTGAGCGGCGGGACGGAACGCGTTCACACAAATGCCGTCTGTTTATGTATAACCAGTTCGACCGCCGTCATGACCCAGTTCACCGTCACCGTTGGGGTGCTTTGCTACCATTTCCCACATGCAAATTCTACAAATCACCGACCCTCATCTCTACGGCAGCGCGACCGGCCGGCTGCGTGGAGTGGAAACCGATTCGAGCTTGCACGCGGTCCTCGATGCTGCGTTCGCGCGCGTTCCGGATTTTTCGGCTGTGTTGGTGACCGGCGATCTGGTGCAGGACGACAGTTCCGGCTATCTGCGCTTTCGCAGCATCTTCGGCAATCTCAAGAAGCCGGTGCTGTGCATCCCGGGAAACCACGACGAGCCGGAGGCCATGCGCCGCGAGCTCGCCGGCGCACCGTTTCAGATTTGCGGCTCGCACGAAGCCGACGGCTGGCAGTTCATCATGCTCGACAGCTACGATCCCGGGCACGTCGGTGGGCGCCTCACGCCGGCCGAACTGGAGCGACTCGATGCGACGCTCGCCGCTTCGCCAAAACACGCCATGGTCTGTTTGCACCATCATCCGATTACCATGGGCAGCCGCTGGCTGGACACCGTGGGGCTCGCGGCGCCGGAGGACTTTTGGCGCGTGATCGACGCGCATGAGCACGTACGCGCCGTCGTCTGGGGACATGTCCACCAGGCGTACGACGGTCAACGCGGCCCCGTGCGCTTGTACGCAACCCCGTCGACGGGGGCGCAATTCTTGCCAAAGAGCGACCGCTACGAGCTCGATTCGCGGCCGCCTGCCTATCGACACTTCGACTTGCATGCCGATGGACGTATCGACACCGCGGTTCACTGGCTCGAGTCGTTGCCGATGTACCAGTCGGTGGCGCGCTAGACCCGCAACGACATTCGATGCGCCTCGCGCTCTGCGGTCTGCTGCTTTGCGTCACGGCCCGCGCCGACACGGCGCTGCATTCGCTCTGGGAAGTCCGCGGCAAGCACAACACCGTGTACATTCTCGGCTCCATTCACGTGCTGCGCCTCAGCGACTACCCGTTGGCGCCCGCCTTGTTGGAGGCCTACAGCAACGCCAAGGCGCTGCTCATGGAAGTGAATCTCGCCGACAGCGGCTCTGCAGAGGTGCAAGCCGAAATGCTCGCCAGTGCGACCTTGCCGGAAGGCAAAACCCTGCCCGCGGTCCTCGGCAAGGAGCGCTACGGACGTGCAGATGCTCTGGCGCACGAGGTGGGGATTGAGCTCTCCACCTTCGATCAATTCGCCCCCTGGTTCGCCGCCGAGGCCATTTCGCAATTGCAATTGACGCAACTCGGCTTTCAGCCCGAGGCCGGCGTCGAGATGTACTTCATCCAGCGCGCCAAGACCGACGGCAAGAGCGTCGCAGGTCTCGAAACGATCCACGATCAGATCTCATTGTTCGAGAACATGTCGCTGGACACTCAGGCCGAGTACCTGGTATCGAGCTTGGAGCAGGCCCATGACTTGCCCAAGGAAGTCGACGCGATGGTGCAGGCTTGGCAACGCGGCGACACGCATTGGTTCGCGACCCACCTGGAGTCGGATCTGAAGCAAGATTCCGGCCTGTATCAATCCATTCTGGGAGCGCGCAACCGCAAGTGGGTGCCGAAAATCGAAGCCTTGCTGAACGACGATAAGAATTATCTGGTCATCGTCGGCGCGGGGCACCTGGCAGGGTCCGGCAGCGTGATCGATCTGCTCAAAAAAGACGGGATTGGCGCAACCCAACGCTGACACCAATCCCTCGAGCCAAACGCCTGGATTACTCCGATGGCGGCGCCCCAACGTCCGGGCCCGGGCCGCGGGGGCCGCCTCGAGCACCGTGTTTAGCCTGCATCTCGGCTTCGAGCGCGGCGAGCTGCGTTTGCTGCGCCGGCGTCAGGATCTTGAACAGCTTGGCACGAACCTCCGCTTGCTGCGTCATCATCTGCGCCGACAAGGAACCGTGGGTTTGGCTCACCTGCGCCTCGATGCTGCTGTAGTTCGGATCGGTCGGCTGCGTTTGCCGCAGTTTCAGAGAATTGGCATGTATCTGTTCGTGCAGGCTCTGCATTTCGGGACGCGCCGCCGTCATGATGTCCTTGACCTGCTGCTTTTGCGTCGCACTCAAGCCCAGCTGGCTCAGCAGGTGCATCGGCCCGTGATGGTGCCAGCCCTGCGGACCCGGCGGCGGCGGGGTGGTGGTTGCCGCTTCGTCGGCGGCCGTCGCAAGCGACAGGCTGGTGGCCGCCGTCAGCACGGCGCCTGCCGTCAGCAGCGTCGCCTTAAGCACGTTGCGAATCGATTTCATGTTCGTACGCTCCAATACTTGAGTTGAGAATTCACGGCACCATCCTAAGCTTGAAGCGTGCAAACATGTACCGCGCGGATCGCAACGATCTGTTAAGAATTGTGAATTCATGAGCGGGGGGCTCGGCGGGCCCGCGACTGTGCCACAGTAGGCGTATGGATCCAACCCCACGCGAAGCACGAGTGCTGCTGGTCGACGACGATCGCGAACTATGTCAGATGCTGACCGAATACCTCGTCACCGAGCACTTCGACGTGAAGAGCGTGCACGACGGCGGCGACGCGCTCGACGCGTTGCGGGTCGAGCACTTTGAAATTCTGATTCTCGACGTGATGTTGCCGACGGTCGGCGGCTTCGACGTGCTGCGCAAGCTGGGCGCAGCTTATCCGACCCCGATTCTGATGCTCACCGCGCGCGGCGATGACGTCGACCGCATCGTCGGCCTCGAGCTCGGCGCCGACGATTACTTGAGCAAGCCATTCAATCCGCGCGAGCTGGTGGCGCGCATTCGCGCCATCCTGCGCCGTGCCAACAACCAGGGCAAGTCCGCCGTCGCGGATGAACTCGTGGTCGGTCCGATCACGCTGCACACCGGAACTCATCAAGTGCACGTCGGCGGCGCCGCGGTGGCGCTCACCGGCGCGGAATTCCGCGTGCTCGAAATTCTCATGCGCTCCGCAGGCCAGGTGATCTCGCGCGAGTCGATGACTGAGCAGGCGCTAGGCCGCAAGCTCGTCGCCTACGATCGCAGCATCGACACTCACATCAGCAACCTGCGCCGCAAACTGGATCTGGAGGCGGGCAAAAATCCGGAAATCAAGAACGTCCGCGGTTCGGGATACACCCTCACCTGGGCTCATGCATAGTCTGTTCCTGCGGATTTTCGTGTTGTTTTGGATCGCGATGGCGCTCATCGTCGGCGGCAGTATCGCCATCACCTTCACCATCGCGGCGCACGAGTACGAGGCGCCCGAGTTGCAACGCCGGCCGGCTGTCGCCATTCAGGCATCGGAAGCACTGGCGCGCGGCGGAATCGTCGGACTCAAGCATTGGCTCGGCGCCAATAAAAATTCAATCGCGGACCGCGATCTATTCATCGTCGCCCCGGATGGCACCGACATCCTTGGGCGCCGCTTGTCGCAGGGCGCCGCCCGCCGCATGGAATTCTTCAATCGGGACGAGTTCGCCAATCGCGACGAGAACGCGCGGCCGCCGCGGGCGTTCGGCGAGCCGCCGCCGCCCGGCAATTTCCGTCCGAGCCGCGCGGCGCCGCAGATCGTCGCTCCCGACGGCGCAGCCTACACCGTGGTCCTGGTGCCGCGCCGTCCGAGCATTTTCGGCGCGCTCAGTCTGCCGGGAATATCCGCGACCATTCTGTGCATTGCGCTGGTGGTGAGCGCGCTCATCAGCTGGTGGTTGGCGCAGCACCTGAGTGCGCCGATTCGGCGCATCCAAGCAGGCGCACGCACCCTCGCCTCCGAAAATCTCGAACAACAAAATGCGGGAGTGCGCGTGAGCGCGGGTCTCGAGGGGCGCAAGGACGAGCTCGCGGTTCTGGCGCGCGATTTCGACGCCATGGCCGATCAGCTGCGCGCGAATCGCAGCGCCAGCACTCAGTTATTGCGCGATATCTCGCACGAGCTGCGCTCGCCGCTCGCGAGAATGCGCGTCGCGGTCGGGCTGGCGCGCCAGCCGCCCGCCGACACCTCGCGTCAGTTGGACCGGCTGGAGCGCGAGATCGAGCGTCTCGACGCTCTGATCAGTCAGGTGCTGAAGCTGGCGCGCCTGACCGGGACCGATACGCCGTTTGCGCGCGAGACCTTCGACCTCGATGAAGTGATCGAAGAAGTGGTGCGCGATGCGAATTTCGAAGGAGCGGTGAAGAATTGCCGGGTGCGGCTGCAGGGCGCGGCCGACGCCGCGGTCAACGGCAACCGCGATCTGTTGCGCAGCGCAATCGAAAACGTCCTGCGCAATGCCGTGCGTTACAGCCCGCCGGATGGCGCGGTCGAGGTGGTGGTCACGGGCGGCGAGAGCGTCGTCATTTTGGTTCGGGATCGCGGACCCGGCGTTCCCGAGGCCGACCTCACACGGATCTTCGAGCCATTTTACCGGGTGGCCGAGTCGCGCGACCGCGACACCGGCGGCGAAGGCATCGGGCTCGCCATCACCGCCCAAGTCATGAAGGCGCATGGCGGCTCGGCGAGCGCCTGCAACCGGCAAGGCGGCGGCTTCGAAGTGCGGCTCAGCTTGCCGCCGGGCACTGTCGCTGTTTAGAGTCCCGCCATGAGCCTGTTCCAAGAAGCCTGCAAGTACATTCCGGGCGGCGTGAATTCGCCGGTGCGCGCGTTTCGCGGCGTCGGCGGCGAGCCGATTTTCTTCAAGAAGGCGCAAGGTGCCTACCTGACGGCCGCCGACGGGCGTCGCTTCATCGATTACGTCGGCTCTTGGGGTCCGATGATTCTCGGTCACGCGCATCCGCAAGTCATCGCGGCCGTGCAGGCGGTGGCCGCCGACGGCCTTTCCTTCGGCGCGCCCACCGAGCTCGAAACCATGCTTGCGCGCCGCGTCGTCGAGCTCATGCCTTCCGTGGAATTGGTGCGCTTCGTGAGCTCGGGCACCGAGGCGACCATGAGCGCGATCCGCTTGGCGCGCGGCTTTACCGGGCGCGACACCATCGTGAAATTCGAAGGCTGCTATCATGGGCACTCCGATTCGCTGTTGATCAAGGCCGGCTCGGGCGCATTGACGTTGGGCGTCCCCACATCGCCCGGCGTGCCGGCGGCGCTGGCCAACTACACTGTGACTTTGAACTTCAACGACGCCGAACAGGTGCGTGAGGTGTTCCGTCAGATCGGCGGGCAAATCGCCTGCGTCATCGTCGAGCCGGTCGCCGGCAATATGAACTGCGTGCCGCCGGCGCCGGACTTTCTCGACACGCTGCGGCGCGAATGCGACTCGAGCGGCGCGCTGTTGCTGTTCGACGAAGTCATGACCGGATTTCGCGTCGCCCTGGGCGGTGCGCAGGCGCTGTACGGCGTACGGCCCGACCTCACCACGCTCGGCAAGATCATCGGCGGCGGAATGCCGGTGGGTGCATTCGGCGGGCGACGCGACGTGATGGAACACCTCGCGCCCATGGGCCCGGTCTATCAGGCCGGCACTTTGTCCGGCAACCCGGTGGCGATGATGGCCGGCCTCACCACGCTCGAATTGCTGTCGGCGCCGCAATTTCACGAGCGCTTAAGTGCCGCCACCGGCGAGTTGACGCGGCGCCTCGCCGAGTCCGCCCGCGACGCCGGCATTGCGTTCGCGACCAATCAGGTCGGCGGGATGTTCGGGCTTTTCTTCACGGCCGAAGCCAACGTCGATCGCTACAGCAAAGTCATGGCCTGCGATGTGGAACGATTCAAGCGGTTTTTCAACGGCATGCTCGCCGAGGGTGTTTATTTCGCGCCGTCGGCGTTCGAGGCAGGATTCTTGTCTGCGGCACACACGCCGGCCGACATCGACGCCACCATCGTCGCCGCAAAGCGCGTTTTCGCACGAATCCGCTAGAATATGCGCGCCTTTGCTTGGTTCTTAGCCTGCATCCTGATGGCCGGCGTGATCGGCGCGGCGCTCGCGTACCCTGCCTACGAACTCTCCTCGAGCTTCGCGCCCTGGGCGTTTCACCGCGTGGCGAGCCGCATTGCCATGCTGATTTTGCTGGCTGAACTCATCTGGCTATGCCGGCATTTACGACTGACACGCAAACGCGACTTCGGCTTCGGGCTGCCGTGGCGGCGATTCTTGCGAGTGTGCGTGCTGTGGGGCTTGATCGGCATTGCGACGGCCGGGGTCGGCGCGGCGTTCCTGCTCGGCACGGAGCTGCGCGTCCGGCAAGCTCAATTCGTCCTCTCAGCTGCGAATTTTCTGCATATTTTCTTGGTCGGATTGGGGTCCGGCATCAGTGTTGCACTCATCGAGGAGACGGTATTTCGCGGCGCCATGCACAGCGCGATCGAGCGCGAATCGGGACCTTGGACCGCCGCTTTGCTCAGCGCGCCGCTATTCGCCGTGCTGCACTTCTTCGCCAAGGCCAGCATTCCGGTGGCCGAATTAGGCTGGGGCAGCGGTTTCGACCTATTGCTGCGCTCGTTTGCGCCGCTCAGCCACCCGGCGCTGGTGTTCGATTCTTTTGTGTCGTGGTTGGTCGTCGGCCTGATCTTGAGCCTGACCCGTGTGATGACCGGCAATATCGCCGTCGCGATCGGCTTGCACGCCGGATGGGTGATCGTGCTCCGCATACTGCAACAAAGCACTGCAGCGGGCAGCTCGCCAAGGTTTTCGGCATGGGTCGGCCACTTCGACGGGTTGCTAGGGCTTTGGTTGCTGCCCTGGGGCCTGGTGATTGCAGCAGCGCTCTGGCTCGGGCGCCCGGCGTGGGTGTTCTATGCCAAGGGCGCCAGCACATCGAGCCGCTGAATCGGATCGTCGAGTTCCAGGCACCGTTGTTTGTCCTCGAGCGGAATCGGCAGGATCTCGGCGAGGCGGTGTCCCACCCAGGCCGCATCGTCCAAGTGCATCGGCATATTGGTGTAGACCTCGCCTAGTTGTGGCAACACCGTTTTCAAGAGCCGCGGCAATCGTGCATGTCGCTCCGGCACCGGCACGGCAGCCTCGGGCACGAGCCAGTCGACTTCTGCCAAATTGAGGCCGTCCGCTTGGCAGCTGCGGCTGTGAATGCGAAAACGCAGCTCGCCGAGGCACGAAAGCCCCAGCAGTCCGTCGGACAGCTGATGGAAATCGACGATTCTCGCCAAAGTGCCGACATCGAAAGTCTCGGCGGGTCCCGTTTCCTGGCCCTCGCGAATCAATACCACGCCGAAGGCCTGGGTCTCGCGCATACAGCGGCGCACCATGTCGACGTAGCGGGTTTCAAAAATTCGCAGCGGCAACGCCCCGGCGGGAAACAACACCATATTGAGCGGAAACAGGGCGAGCGAGGTCACCGCCGTGCCTGTAAGGCGGCGAGCAACTTGTCGTGCAAACCGCCGAAACCGCCGTTGCTCATGATCAGAATGTGGTCGCCCGCGCGGCTGTCGGCAGCCAACTCCTGCACGATTGCATCGACGCTCGGTGCAAAGCGCGCGCGATCCCCCATCGCGGCGACCGCGCCTTGCAGATCCCAGCCCAAGTCCGCCGAGTTCAAGAACCAGACTCGATCTGCCAGCTTGAACGCGGGCGCCAGGTGATCGCGATGCACGCCCAATTTCATGGTGTTCGAGCGCGCTTCGAACACGGCGATGATGCGCGCGCCGCCGACGCGCGAGCGCAGTCCGTGCAACGTCGTCTCAATGGCCGTCGGATGGTGCGCGAAATCGTCGTACACCGTCACTTGGTCGATCACGCCGCGCACTTCCATGCGGCGCTTCACGCCGCGAAAGGCGTTGAGCGCCTGCACTGCGCGCTGCGGCGGCACGCCGACATGGCGGGCAGCGGCGATCGCCGCCAGCGCATTCCTCACGTTGTGCTCGCCAAGCAGCTGCCAGTTCACTTCGGCCAGCGGCCGCCCTTGCAACTCAACCGTAAAGCGGCTTGCGGCGGAATCCGGCGCGATCGCAGCGCTCCAGTCGCCGCCCGCGGCTGCGTCGGGGTTGCGGGTCAGTGCAAAAGTCTCGCGCGGCGTCCAACAACCGAGGCTCAAGGTGGTTGCGAGCTCGAGATCCTCGCCGTTGACGATGATCTTGCCGTCGGCCGGCACGGTGCGCAGCAACTGATTGAATTGACGGCGGATCGCGGCCACGTCCGGATAAATATCCGCGTGATCGTATTCCAAATTATTGAGGATGGCGGTGCGCGGTCGGTAGTGGACGAATTTCGCACGCTTGTCGAAAAACGCCGTGTCGTATTCGTCGGCCTCGATGACGAAGCAGCGCCCTGCACCGAAGCGTGCGGTGGCATCGAGGTTGCTCGGCACACCGCCGATGAGAAATCCCGGCTCGAGACCGGCATCCTCGAGGATCCACGTCAGCATCGCGGTGGTCGTGGTCTTGCCATGCGTGCCCGCCACGGCCAGCACATGTTTGCGGTGCAGGACTTGCTCCGCCAGCCACTGCGGCCCGGAGGTATACGCCATTCCGCGATTCAGCATGGCCTCGATCACCGGACTGCCGCGGCTCAACGCATTTCCCACGACCACCATGTCGGGATTGAGGTTCAACTGTTCGGCACCGTAGCCTTGAATGAACTCGATGTCGAGCGACTCGAGCTGAGTGCTCATCGGCGGATAAACGTTGAGATCCGCACCGGTCACGCGATATCCCGCCGCCTTGGCGATGGCCGCGACGCCGCCCATGAAAGTCCCGGCGATCCCCAATATGTGCACGTGCTGCGTCATGTGTCCGGCAGCCATTGCTGTTCCAGGACGATCGACAACAAAATGTAGCCCACGCTGACCACGGCACCCAAGCTCAATCCCGAATCGAGCGCGGCGCGCCAAATGTTGGCGCAGGCGAGCAAGTACCAAATGAAGCCCGTCAGCATCAGCACCCCCAGAGGCACGGCCGCGAGCTGTTCCGATCCGATAATATGAATCAGCGATCCAATCGGATACAAGGCGATTTCCACCAACACTCCGACTCCCAATAGCGCGGTTGCCGTTTGCAGGAAGCGCTGCCGGCGGTGCGCCACTGCCAGAACTGCCCAGGCAAAACCGAGCGGCACAGCCACGCTCAACACGATACGGGTGACGATATGCTCACTGGAAACGGGTGGCAGAAACGCGCTGACCACCTCCAGCAGCGCCGCCGCGATGCACACCAGCGTCAGCAGGAACGAGGACGCCGGCAATTGCGCCGGTGTTCGCCTCCAAAGAGCGATGTCCCAGAATGCTTTTGCGAGTCGCAGCATCGTCCAATTCAGTCATAATCGTTTCCAAATTGTACACGCGGATCACCGGCATGCCTGACGCGATTTGGATCGATCGAGATGACCAATTACCGGACCTGGCGCGGCAGCTGGAGTCGCAGCCATGGATCGGGGTCGATACGGAATTCCTGCGCGAGCGCACATTCTTTCCCAAACTGTGCCTGCTGCAGCTGTGCATCCGGGGCCAAATCTGGTGCGTCGACACCTTGGCGCTGCGCGGGCTCGATCCATTGATGCCGGCGCTGACTGCCGCGGGAGCGCGCAAGGTGATCCATGCCGCACGCCAGGATTTGGAGGCGGTGTATCTGTCGGCCAAGCGCGTCATTACGCCGGTATTCGATACCCAGATCGCCGCCGGCTGCATTGGCCTCAAGCCTCAAGTGGGCTACGCGGAACTCGTCAAGACATTGCTGGATGTGACCGTGCCCAAGGGCCAGACGCGCACCGACTGGTCCAAGCGGCCGCTCACCAAGGAACAGCTGGAATACGCAGCCGATGATGTCTTGTACCTAGGCGACGTCGAGCAGCGGTTATCGACGCGTCTGCGCGAGCTCGGGCGCGAGCAGTGGGTGGCGGAGGATTGCTTGGCACTCCAAGACAAGCAGCTATACGAGCCCGATCCCTCGCAAGCATGGGTGAGGCTGCGCGGCCTCGCGCAACTCGCGCCGGCGTCGCGGGCCCGCGCCAAGGCCACCGCAGTGTGGCGCGAGAAGCTGGCGCGCAGCCGCGACCTGCCGCGCGCCTGGATCTTGTCGGATGCGGCCATACTCTCGATTGCCGAGGGCGCGCCGCCGCCGCTCAACGACGGCCTCGCCGCAAACCTGCGCGATTCGCTCGAGGAGGCTGCCAACGACGCCGGGGAGGAGGAACCGAGCCAGGATGCACGGCCGACCGCCGAGCAAAAAGCCTTGATCGAGCGCCTCGGGAAAATCGTCGATGCGCGCGCGGCCGAGCTGAAGGTGAGCGCCGAGATTCTCGCGCCGCGCGGCGAACTCAAGGCACTTGCCTTGGGCACGCGCGGCGGCGCGCTGCGCGAGGCGCATGCATTGACGGGTTGGCGCCGCGAAGAAATCGGGACCCGTCTGCTCGAGGCTATCGGCTGACGCCGCCCGCGGGCGGGCCGCGCAGCGCACGATCGATGCTCGCGAACACCGTCGACACATCGGCGTCGGCATCGACGCTGCGCAACAGGCCGGCACTCTGATAATACTTGATGAGGGGCTTGGTCTGCGCTTCGAACACCTCGAGCCGCTTGCCGATGACTTCTTCGCGGTCATCGGGTCGTTGAATGAGACGATGCGAGGCGCCGCATGCGGACGGTGCGCCGTTGTCAGCCGGCGCGGTATAGACATTGAAGACCTGTCCGCAGTCCTGGCAGATTCTGCGGCCGGTCAAGCGCTTGAAGAGAATGCCCAAATCCAGATTCATGAGCACCACCGCATCGAGCGGCGTGCCGATCGAGCCGAGCATTTCCTGGAGAGCCTCGGCTTGGGCGATGTTGCGCGGAAAGCCATCCAAAATGAAACCATTGACCGCGTCCGGTTTCGCGATGCGCTCGCGGATCATGCCGAGCACGGTGGCATCATCGACCAGCTTGCCCGAGTCCATGGCCGCCTTGGCGCGCAGCCCGAGTTCGCTACCCTTCGCAACGGCTTCGCGCAACAGGTCGCCGGTCGAGATCTGCGGGATCCCGAAGGATTTGACCAGCAGCTGCGACTGCGTGCCTTTGCCCGAGCCGGGCGCCCCCAATAGAACTATGCGCATAATTATTTGAGTAGTGAAAGCACACTACCGTACCTTTGGGCGGCGCGGTCGTCAAACCCCAGCCGATCGGCTATTCTGCGCGCCTTGCGCGGGGGTATTCATGCATAACGCGTTCTACGCACAATCCGGCGGAGTGACCGCCGTCATCAATGCCTCGGCCTGCGGCCTGATCGAGACGGCGCGCCGGCATCGCGACAAGATCGGCAAGGTGTACGCGGGCCGGCACGGCATCATCGGTGCATTGACCGAGGATATGATCGACACCAGCAAGGAGAGCCGCGCCGCGATCGCCGCTCTGCGCTACACACCGGGCGGCGCCTTCGGCTCGGCACGCTACAAGCTTGCCGGGATCGACAAGAATCGTGCCCAGTACGAACGCCTCATAGACATATTCCGTGCGCATGATATCGGCTATTTCTTCTATAACGGCGGCAACGATTCCATGGACACCGCGCAAAAGGTGTCGGAAATCGCGGTGCAAATGCACTATCCCATCGCCTGCATCGGAATCCCCAAAACCGTGGACAACGACCTGCCGGTCACCGATTGTTGCCCGGGATTCGGCTCCGCCGCCAAGTACATTGCCGTGTCGACGCGCGAGGCGGCGCTCGATGTCGCGTCGATGGCGCGCACCTCGACCAAGGTATTCGTGCTGGAAGTCATGGGGCGGCACGCCGGTTGGATGGCCGCGGCCGGTGGCCTTGCCGGCGAGAAAGCCGGCGATGCGCCGCACATCATTCTGTTTCCGGAAATCCCCTTCGACCGGGGCCGATTTCTCTCGAAGGTGCATGACACGGTCGAGAAATATGGCTACTGCGTCGTCGTAGTCTCCGAAGGCGTGCGCAATCCCGACGGTAAATTCCTCGCCGAGGCGGGCACCAAGGATGCCTTTGGCCATGCACAACTGGGAGGCGTCGGGCCTGTAGTCGCACAGATGACCCAGGAAGCCTTTGGCTACAAGTTTCATTGGGCGGTCGCCGATTACCTGCAGCGTTCCGCGCGCCACATTGCATCCAAGGTGGATGTCGACCAGGCCTATGCCGTCGGCAAGGCGGCCGTGGAACTGGCCGTACGCGGTAAAAGCGCCGTGATGCCGGTAATTATTCGCAAATCCTCCAAGCCTTACCGCTGGAGCATCGGCGAAGCGCCTTTGAGCGCGGTCGCAAACCAGGAGAAAAAGCTACCGCGAAACTTCATCAGCGCCGATGGGTTCGGCATCACCACGGCCTGCCGCGCGTACTTGTCGCCGCTGATCGGCGGCGAAGACTACCCGCCGTACCTGCGCGGCCTGCCCGCCTACGGTGCCCTCAAAGGGATTAGCGTTCGCAAGCGCCTGCGCACCCCGTTTGTGGTATAGTCCGCTCGCTTTTTTTGACCATATCATCATATTTTTCAATAAGATAAGAATCCCGGAGCCCACATGACTCTTGACTGCGCGCTATATCTAGCAATTGGAGCCGGCGTGATCGCCATCCTTTACGGTGTCGTTTCGGTGCGTTGGGTTTTGGCGCAGCCGGCCGGCAACGCGCGCATGCAGGAGATCGCCGCAGCGATTCAGGCGGGCGCGAAGGCCTACCTCAATCGGCAATATTCCACCATCGCCGTCGTCGGCGTCATTTTGTTCGTCGTGCTGGGGATTACGTTGGGCTGGGCCACGGCCGGCGGCTTCGCGGTCGGTGCGATTCTCTCGGGACTTGCCGGTTACATCGGCATGTTCATCTCGGTGCGGGCCAATGTGCGCACCGCGCAGGCCGCGGGGTCCGGCATCAACGCGGCGCTGAAAGTTGCGTTTCGCGGCGGCGCTATCACCGGCATGCTGGTAGTCGGCTTGGGCCTTCTCGGCGTTGCCGGCTATTTCCTGCTGATGCAGCGCATGCTCGGCGATGCGGAGGCGGCGTTGCGCTCACTGGTCGGTCTTGCCTTCGGCGGCTCACTGATCTCGATCTTCGCGCGCTTGGGGGGCGGCATTTTCACCAAGGGCGCGGACGTCGGCGCCGACCTTGTCGGCAAAGTGGAAGCCGGCATTCCGGAAGATGACCCGAGAAATCCCGCGGTCATCGCGGACAACGTCGGCGATAATGTCGGCGACTGCGCCGGCATGGCGGCCGACCTGTTCGAAACCTACGCCGTGACCCTGGTCGCCACCATGCTGTTGGGCGGCTTGGTGATGGTCGACATGGGCGAGCGCGCGGTGTTGTTCCCGCTGATTCTCGGCGCGATTTCCATCATCTCATCGATTGTCGGGACTTTCTTCGTCTCGACGCGCGAAGGCGGCAAGATCATGAACGCCCTGTACAAGGGCGTCATCGTTTCCGCCGTCCTTTCCGCGGTGGCATTCTACTTCGTCTGCAAGGCGATCATGGGCGATCACGCCATGTCGATGTGGCTGTGCACGCTGGTCGGCCTCGGGCTCACCGCGGCGATGATCGTCATCACCGAGTACTACACGGCCACGGAGTACAAGCCCGTGCAGCACGTGGCGGCGGCATCGCAAACCGGCCACGCCACCAACATCATCGCAGGCCTCGGAGTGTCAATGAAGGCCTGCGCCCTGCCGGTGCTTGCGGTCGCGCTCAGCATCTGGGCCTCCTTTCAACTCGAAGGCCTGTATGGCATTGCGATCGCAGCCACGGCCATGTTGTCCATGACCGGCATGATCGTCGCACTCGACGCTTACGGCCCCATCACCGACAACGCCGGCGGCATCGCTGAAATGGCGGGGCTGGATAAGAAGGTGCGCGACGTCACCGACCCGTTGGATGCCGTCGGCAACACGACCAAGGCCGTCACCAAGGGCTACGCCATCGGCTCGGCCGGACTCGCGGCATTGGTGCTGTTCGCCGATTACACCCACAAGCTCGACGAGGTGTTGGGCCATGTCACGAGTTTCGACCTGTCGAATCCCGCCGTGATCATCGGCCTGTTCATCGGCGGCCTCGTGCCCTAT
>CAYRAC010000028.1:0-16100 GCA_964422045.1 uncultured Steroidobacteraceae bacterium | reverse complement strand
GCGAAATCGACGCGCGGCACTCGGACTCGTGCATGAGGGGCCCGACCGTACGTTGGCGGTTTTGCGCCGTTATTCTCAAAACCGCGCGCTCGATCTATTTCCGGAGACCCTTCCCGCCGAGCCGCCGCTGCCCCATCTGCAATTGCCCCATCGTCATGAGGTCGCGGCCTCGGACGTGTTGTTGAGACGCTTGCATGGCACCTTGACTGCCGCCGCGAATAACGGACCTCGCGATTTCGCTGATCTGTTGTTGACCCCGGGTGTCGGCGCACGCACCGTGGCCTCGCTCGCGTTCGTTGCGGAAGTCCTGTACGGCGCGCCCTCGCGCTTTTCGGACCCGGCGCGCTTTGCGCTGGCGCTCGGTGGAAAGGACGGACATCCGTTTCCGGTTCCGCTCAAGGTCTACGACGCCACCATCCAGGTGCTGAAGCGCGCCGTGATGCAGGCCCATTTGGGATCGAGCGAAACCTTGGCCGCTGTTCGGCGTCTCGATGCCCAGGCGCGGCTGCTGGAAGCGAGCTCGACGGGTGTGTCGTTCGAGTCTTTTGTCGCGGGCGAGCGGGATCAGTCGGCCGCCCTCGGGGGTCGATCGGTGACAGCGCACGCTCATCGGCCATAGGGAAACATCGAGCGCGACAGCGCTTCGCGGCGTTTGGTCTAAACTCGAACACGGCGCTCTCTCGGAACGCCGACGGCTACAGATGGAGGGAAGCATGAGCGAGTTGAGCAAGCTGAAGAAGGAAAATAAGCAGCTGAAATTACTGTTGAAGGATGCGGTCAAGATGTTGGACCGGTACAAAGACATTTTGAAGCATCCCGAAAGGCTGCTGCCGCCGGTGAAAAAAGCACGCGCGAAAACAGCCAAGGCGCGGGCGGCGCAAACTCGGACAGCGAGCGATACATAGCGCCGACAGCCGCCTTGCGGCTTTCGCCGCTCTCGCGCAAGCTGCGTCATGGTCCAAACAGCTCGACCCTTGACTCGCATTCTGGGGCTCGGTTTCGGCTTGGCGATGGTTTTCGGCGGCACCGTCGGCACGGGTATTTTGCGGCTGCCGGGCACGTTGGCCGCGGCCTTGGGCGATTCGCGCCTCATCGTCTTGTTCTGGATTGTCGGTGGCATTTACTCGCTGCTGGGCGCGGTGGCGGTGGCGGAGCTTGCGGCCATGTTGCCGCAGGCGGGCGGCTTTTATGTCTATGCCAAGCGTGCCTTCGGCAACGGCGCGGGTTTCGCGGTGGGCTGGAGCGACTGGGTCAATTCAGTCGCGACCATTGCGTACGCGGCCCTCACCTCCGCCGAATTCATCGGCGTGCTGTGGCCCACCGCCGCCGCAGCGCCGCGCGCGATCGCCATCGGCGTTCTGTGCGTCTTCACGATTTTGCATTGGACGGGCCTGCGCATCGGCAGCGGCTTGACCCGGCTCATCAGCCTTGCGGTGGGCCTCATGATGATGGTGCTGGTGGTCGGTTGTTTCGTGGGCGCACCGGCTGCCGCGGCCGGCGCGCCGCCGCCGGCCCTATCGGCGGTGACGCTGCCGCTGCTGTCCTTCGGCGTGCTGGCGGCCGTGGTGACCGCCTTGCGCAACGTGCTCTTGAGTTACGACGGGTGGTACTCGCCCATCTACATGTCGGAAGAGAGCACCCAGCCGGGCGTCACGCTGCCGCGCGCCATCATTGGCGGCACAGTGCTGGTGGCCGTGCTGTACGTGATCATCAATATCGCCATCCTGCGAGTGCTGCCGTTGTCGGTACTCGCCGCCTCGAAGCTGCCGGCGGCGGATGTCGCCCGGGTGGTATTGCCGCGCGGCGGTGCCGAACTCGTCACGCTGATTTCTCTCGTTACGGTGTTGAGCCTGATCAACGCCACGATTCTGATGGCGCCGCGCATTCTGTTCGCCATCGGCCGCGATGGCTTGTTCACCGAAAAGGCGGCCGCGGTCAGCGCCGGCGGGACTCCGCGCGTCGCCTTGACGATCTCGAGCGTGGGTGCGGCGGCGCTCATCATGAGCGGCACTTTTGAACAGATCGTCGCGGTGGCTGCCGTGCTGTTCTTGCTGCTGTACGTGTCCGCCTATAGTGCGTTGTTCGTGCTGCGCCGGCGCGAGCCCGAGACGCCGCGCCCGTACCGCGCGTTCGGCTATCCCTACACCACCGCCATCGTGCTAATGGGCTGCGTGTCGTTGTGGATAGTCGCGATCGTCGAAGACCCGAGGTCCGCACTGATCGCGGGCATCATGCTCATGGCCTGCGTGCCGGTGTACCTCTATCTGTCGCGCCGGCGAAGCGCCGCTACGGCAGCGCTGCGAGTACGGCCTTGATCAGAGGCTGGGGCTGGTAGCGATCCTGCCACGGCGTCAATCCGAGGCGCACCACCACAAGTCCTCGCGAGGCGATAATGGCGGTGCTTTGGCCGTCATGGCCCATCATCCAAAACGTATCGGCGGGAATGCCGAATGCGCTATCCGGGTTCATCCCCGGGCCCTTGCCGTCCGAACCCCACAACCAGACCAGGCCGTGACCGTACTGTCCACCGGAGGCCGACACGGGTGAGGCCATCAGGGCGACGTAGCCGGCCGGGAGCATAGCTTGGCCGTGCCAAACGCCTGCTTGCATCAGGAACAATCCATACCGCGCCCAGTCGCGCGCGGTGGCGTACATGTAAGAAGAACCGACCAGGGTCCCGTCTTCGTCGGTCTCCATGGTGGCGCTCGTCATGCCGAGCGGCTTGAAGAGTTTCTCGCGCGGATAATTCGCGCCCACCGGGCCCGCTGCATCCTGGGCGATGCGCGACAAGATGTTGGCCGAGCCGCTCGAATAGCTCCAATACCCGCCCGGCGGGTGCTCGAGGGGCTGCGCGTGTGCGAACCCCGGCATGTCCGGCTGTAGGTAGAGCATGCGCGTCACATCCGACACGGCGCCGTAGCCTTCGTTGAAGCGCAGGCCGCTCGACATGGCGAGGAGGTCCGCGATCCGAATGCGATCGCGCGCATCGCCGGCGGCCTTCGGCCAGAAGGCGGCCTGATCGAGGGTGAGCCGCCCGTCCTTGATGAGCGCGCCGACGACGCCGGCGAGGACGGTTTTGGTCATCGACCACCCCAGGAGCGGCGTCTTCGCCGAAAAACCGGCGCCGTAGCGCTCGGCCACAATGCGGCCGTGATCTACGACTACGATGGCGCGTACGCCGGGACCTGCGAGCGTGTCGTCGGCGAGCACCCGATCGAGCGCCGGGTTGGGCGTGACCGCATCGCCGTCCGGCCACAGCGCAGCGGTGGTCGCGGCCGTGCCCGAATTCGGACCCGGGGGGCTATCCGTCGATGCGGCGTCGGGCGCCGGGAGGCCGGCTGCGGCGAGCGCGCCGATTTGCCGTGCGTAAGCCACGTTGCCGTCGGCGACCACGGCGCAGCCGGTGTCCGGCCGCGCCAGTGCCACGCCGTCGCCGATGAAACCCAACAGTCCGGTGCGCACCACCTGTTGTTGCCGGTCGACCGAGACGCGCATGAGATGCAGCAGCGCCGCGCCGGGGGCTTGCACATCGGTGCGCAGCACTTCCTCCGGATCGCGTCCGGCGAGAAACACGTTCGAGCAGACGATTTTCGCGGCGTAATTGGCGCCGATCCGCAGCAGCTCCGGGGGTTTGAGCCAGAGCGCCGCGATCAACACCAGCAGTAGGAGCGCGAGCACGATGACCGTGCCGCGAATGATCTTGCGCAATTTCATGGATGCTGATGCAACGGCATGGCCTGGCATCTTAACCCAAAGACTTCGAATGGCTGGACGCCGGGACGCGAGTTGGCCGAAAATGGGCGATGAACAAAATCAAAAGCGCTGGGATGATGAGCGGGTTCGGCGGCCTTTTATGCCTCGCCGGGATGTGCGCGCAGGCTTGGGCGGCGGCTGCGAATGTAAAGCCCGCGAGCGGCGATAATCCATTCGACCAATTGGTGGATGACTTCGTCATGGGCACGTTGGCGCTGTCGCCGACCGGCGCGACCGGATTCGGCTACCACGTGCACCACGGCGTATCGCTCGATGATCAGCTGGATGACTTCAGTCCGGCGGGCATCGAGGCGCAGCGCAGTTTTCTGCACGACATCGAGATTCGAATCGCGCATTTCGACGGTGCGGCGCTCGACCCCGAACAGCGCGCCGATGTCGACATCATGCGCAACGCGCTCGGCGCGACGCGCTTGGAACTCGATGAGATTCAGAGCTATCGCCATAATCCGACGAGCTATGTCGAGCTGTTGGGCAACGGCTTGTACTCGCCCTACGTGCTCCATTTCGCGCCGGCACCCGAGCGCTACCGGCACATCATCAGCCGGCTGCAAAAGGTGCCCGAGCTGATCCAGCAGGCCGAGACGAACTTGCAAGATTCCCCCGAGGTGTGGAATCGCGTGGCGCGCGAAGAGAACGACGGCAACGTCGGACTCATCGACACGACGCTGCGCGCCGATTGCCCGCCGGACGCGCGCATGCGCTATGACCAGGCGGCGGCCGCGGCCATGGCATCCCTGCAGAGCTTCAATCACTGGCTGGAGAACAATTTATCGGAGCGGAAGAGCGATTGGCGCCTGGGCAAGGAGCGCTATGCCAAGAAGTTCCGCTACACCTTGGCGACCGGCAAGACTCCGGAAGCGCTGCTCGCCGAAGCGGAGGCGGACCTCGTCAAGGTGCGGGCGGAAATCGCGCGCTTGGCGGCGCCGAAAACGGTCGAAGAAGCGCTGGCGGATGTGGCGCGCCAACATGCGACGGCGGCAAGTTTCATGGCCTCCGCCAAGCAGGCATTGGCGAGCGCCACGGCCTTCGTCAAGGCGAAGGATCTGCTCACCTTGCCGCCGAACGCCAATTTGGAAGTGATCGACACGCCGGTGTTCATGCGCGGGATATACAGCGTCGGCGGCTTCAATCCGGCGCCGGCGTTGGAACCGAAGCTCGGCGCTTTTTTCTGGGTGACGCCGATTCCGAGCGATTGGCCTCAGACGCGCGTCGATTCGAAACTGCGCGAATACAATGTATCGGGCATGCAGCATCTGACCGTGCATGAGGCGATGCCCGGGCACTATGTGCAAGCCGAGTATGCGAATGATGTGCAACCGCGCTCGCGGCGATTGCTGCGCAATATCTTCGGCAACGGCCCGTACATCGAGGGCTGGGCTGTGTACGCGCAGCAGCTGATGGCCGAGCAGGGCTACTTGGGCGACACGCCGGGCTATCGCCTGACGCTGCAAAAGCAATTGCTGCGCGTGCTGGCGAATACGATTTTGGACGTGCGCCTGCAGACCTTGGGGATGACCGACCAGCAGGCGCTCGATCTCATGACCAAGAGCACTTATCAGGAAATGGAAGAGGCGAGCGGCAAGTTGCAGCGCGCCAAGCTCGCGTCGTGCCAGCTGCCGACCTACTATGCCGGCTACAAGGGCTGGCTCGCTGACCGCGAGCATTACCAGGCCAAACACGGTGCGGCCTTCAGTCTCAAGCAGTTCCACGAGGCGGCGTTGCGCGAAGGTGAAGTGCCGCTGCCGGTGCTGGATCAGTTGCTGCACTAGGCGTACGATTTCACAGCGAGGCGAACCCCATGAATGCCAGTCTAAAACCCGTTGAACCCGCGGCCGATGTCGAGCGCCGCGCGCGCGTCGATCTCGCGGCCTGTTACCGGCTGGCGGATCGCTTCGGTCTCAATGAGGGCATCGATAATCACCTGACGCTGCTGGTGCCGGGATATGCGGATCGATTTTTTCTCGCGCCGTTCGGCATGCATTGGTCCGAGATCCGCGCCAGCGATTTTCTCGTCGTGGGTTTCGACGGTGAGGTGTTGAGCGGCAAGGGTGCGGTGGAGGATACGGCGCTCTACATCCATCAGCCCGTGCACCGGCTGTCACCGCAGGGCCGCTGCGTGCTGCACACCCACATGCCGCATGCGACGGCGCTCTGCATGCTGCAAAATCCGCGGCTGGAAATGGCGGTCCAGAGTGCGCTCGGCTTCTACAATGACGTGGCCTACGATCCTACCTACAACGGCCTCGCCTTCGACCTCACCGAGGGTGAACGTTTGGCGGCCGCACTCGGCGACAAGTCGGTCCTGATGATGGGCAATCATGGCGTGCTCGTGGTCGGCAAGACGATTCCGCTCGCCTTCGAGCGCTTGTATTTTCTCGAGCGCGCCGCTCAGGCGCAGGTTCTGGCGCTCTCCACCGGGCGGCCGTTGCGGCTGATCCCGGATGCGCTGATCGAGAAGACGGTTGCACAATTCGGCGCGGGCGCCACGGTCGGCGGTCGGGACCGCGCCGACCTGCATTTCGATGCGTTGAAGCGCGTTCTCGATCGCGCTCATTCGGATTACGCGAGCTGAACCCGCCCGCGTCAGCAGCAAACGATTCCGCGCGCGCCGCGCGCAGTCCCGTGGTTTTTCTCCTGGCCGCGGTGCTGTTCATCAATTACGTCGATCGCGGCACCATGCCCACCGCCGCGCACCTGATGCAGGCCGACCTGCACTTGAATGCCGCCGAGATGGGCGTGCTGTTCGGTGCCTTCTACTGGACCTACACCTGCATGCAGATTCCGGTGGGGTGGCTGGCCGAGCGCTTCGGCCCGCATCGCATTCTCGCGGCCGGTCTGACCATCTGGGCATCCGCCACCATGTTGACGGGCATCGCCCACACGTTCGCAAGCTTGCTGGTGCTGCGGCTGCTGTTGGGTCTGGGCGAGAGTTCGGGTTTTCCGAGCGTGGCGAAGATCTTGGCGGCCGTGGTTCCCCCGAAGGGCCTGGGCACCGCCAACGGCATCGTCGCGCTTGCCTACCTGGTCGGGCCCGCGGTAGGCACGTATGCGGGCGGCATGCTGATGGCGAATTTCGGCTGGCGCTCCTCGTTCCTGGTGTTCGGTGCACTGTCGTTGCTGTGGCTGTTGCCGTGGTCGCGCGTGGCGGGTGAGGTGCGCACGGCGCTCAAGCCCAAGCCCAACGAAGACTCGCCGACCTGGGGCATGATTCTCAGGCAGCCGGCGCTGTGGGGCACGGGGCTCGGGCTATTCTCGAGCAACTACTTGTTCTACTTCATGCTCAATTGGCTGCCGTCGTATTTGCAAACCGAGCGCGGCATGTCGCTGGTCCGCATGACGCAGCTCGCGACCCTGGCCTACACGGTGGGCGCCGCGGCGGCGTTCCTCGGCGGTTGGGCCATCGATCGCTACATCGCGCGCGGCGGTTCGCCGAATGTCGGATACAAATCGGTGATGGCCATCGCGCATATCGGCTATGTGCCCTGCATGTGGTTCATGGCGGCGGGTTCCCCGACGCTGATGTTGGCCGGCATGTTCATCTACCAGATTTTGTGCGGCGCCTCCTCGCCCGGCGTCTACGCCATGTGCCAGATCCTCGCCGGTCCGCGCGCCTCGGGCCGCTGGGTGGGCGTGGAGAATTCGATTGGCAGCCTCGCCGGCGTCGCGGCGCCCACGATCACCGGGTTCATCATTCAGATCACCGGGCATTACACGTACGCGTTCGTCGCGGCGGGCGCCATGAGCCTGTTTGGGCTCATCGGCTGGATTTGGCTGGTACCGACCTTGCAGGAGCTTTCGTGGAAGTCAGCGGGGAAAGCGGGCGCCGCCGTCGAGGAACCAAGTCCGGTGTGACGGGTCAAGAACGTTGGTAACTCAAGCGACATGGACATGGACTACTCAACGAGATGGGGGCTGCCGCGCTACCTCACGCTCGTTGGCGTGTTGCTGATTCATGGTGCGTTGCTGGCCGCCCTCTTCATGGTGTCGCGAACCGAACAGATCGCCCGCCTGATGGATGATCCGGTGGAAGTGCAATTCTTCCCGCCGAACACGATGCCGAGAATACGCGCCGACAGTTCTCGCAAGCGAGGCTTCAACGGCGATCATGCGATTTCGGTGACTGCGCCGGTGCTCGCTTCCGCCGCGCCGCCGCTGTCCGCCTCTGGTGCCGATGCGGGGAGCGGCGCGGGGGTTGATTGGAAAGCGGAGGCGCGCCGCGCCGTGCAGGCTTACGAAATCCGCACAAATCAACCGCCCGATAGTCTATTGACGGGGTCGCCGGCGGAGGAGAATTGGTGGCCGCGCACCCGTCATCACGCCGGCGAGCAGTTCAAGACGCCGAGCGGCGATTGGATCGTGTGGGTCAATTCCGACTGCTATCAGGTCGCGAGCGCGAGCGGCCATTCGTATGCACCGGGCCCCCGCTTGACCGAGACCATCTGTGTCCATGACGAGAAGCCGCGCCAGAGCGGATCCGCGGCGGCCAATTAGCGTTTGAGGTTCATGACTGGCGCGGCGTGGCGTGCCAGACGAGGCCGTTCCCCATGGGGGTGGCGCTCACGCTATAGAGCGATGTGGCGCCATCCGCTTCGTGATCACACTCGACGACATACAGCGCCGAATCAACGGATCGTATGTGCCGAGGAGCGTAGCAGACATACCCGTCAGCCTTGATGAGATCTCTCATCGATCGGACGAATTCGATCCTGGTGTCCGGTTGTTGCATCAAGTCGGCAAGCATATCCGTCCAGTCCCCTGCCTGCGCGGCGAACGATGCCAGTAACGTCACAATGAAGATTTTGATGTTCATGGCTTTCTTGCCTTTCCGTGGTGCGTCGACTATTGCGCGCCGCGCGCGCTTTTTACCAGTAGTCGGCCGATCACGACACGTCCGAGCGCAGGCTCCGGGTGCTTGGTCAACCAGCGTTGGGTTTAGCGTCATGACCGCAGGCCGGCAATCGCCTGCGCGGCAAGGTACAACACCAGCCCGACCACGATGAGTGGACCGAATCGGCGCCGACGTCCGGAAAAATCGAATTTGCCATCACCAGGGGCGAGAAAGCGAATGCCGCCGATCGACATCATCACCATTCCCGCAAAGCAAACCCACGCGAGAAGCCCGTGAAGGTGCACGCCGGGACCGGATTTCGCATGGGCGACTTTTAGATCGTTATGCAACACGCCTACGACGCCATACAGGAACAAGAACGCCGCCCCCACGATCCCAAGACACCGCAACAACGGCGACGGGACCCGGTCATCGTACTCATCCGTCATTGCGTTTCCCTCACCGCTAGCAGGCGGCGGCAACGTGTCCTCAGCGAACACTCAGCCAGCTTACCGTCAGCCGCAAACGGCCGCTTCCAGCAGGTGCTCTTCTGTGACCAAGTACCGCTATTGGAGGACTTGATTGTTCACTCAACTCGTGATTTGATTGATCGATCAAGTGAGGTGCAATGGAGGACGAATCGACCCGCGAGCGGCTCATCACGAGCGCGCTGCGATTGTTTGCCGAGAAGGGCTATCAGTCCACCAGCGTGGCCGATTTGTTGCAGGAGTCCAAATGCCACAGCGGCAGCTTCTACCATTTCTTTCCGACCAAACAGGACCTCCTGCTCGCGGTGCTCGAGCGGTATCGGCTGGGAATCGTGCCGATGTTGATCGAGCCGGCCTGGAAGAATGTGCATGATCCGATCGAACGCATTTTTGCCCTGCTCGGGCGCTATCGGATGTTGTTGCGCACCACCGATTGCGCCTACGGGTGTCCCATCGGAAGTTTGGCCTTGGAAATCCATGAGCCGGACCCTGCCGTGCGCAAGCTCCTCGCCGATAACTTCACCGGCTGGGTGGATCACGTGGAACGCTGCCTGATCGAGGCACGAGCGACGCTCGGACCCGACGTCGATACGCGACGCGTGGCGAGTTTCGTGTTGACGGTGATGGAAGGCGGCGTGATGCAGTCGCGCACCTATCGGAATCTGAAGGCCTTCGATGCGGCGGTGGCCTCGTTGCGTGACTATATGAATTCTTTGCGGCGCGTTGCCTCGCGCCAGGCAACTTCATGAACCTGCGCAGTGGCACGCTGCTGTGCTTGGGGGTCGGCGCATTGCTCGGCCGCGCGCCCGCCGCCGACTTTCCCGACGTGCGCGATGCGTCCTACACCGAACCCAACGGCGCGCACGTGCTGCAACTCAGCATTCGCATCCGGGCGCCGGTCAGCAAGATCTGGAATCTGTTCATCAGTGCCGAGGGCTGGCGAAGTTGGGCGGTGCCGGTGGCGTGGGTTGATTTCGGGGTGGGCGGGTTGGTGGAGACGAGCTACAACGCGACGGCGGTTCGCGGTGCACCGGGGAATATCAAGAATTCCATTGTGGCCTACGTGCCCGAGCGCCTGCTCGTGCTGCGCAATATTCAAGCACCGCCGGGTTTCGAGCATGCCGAAGACTTTGCCAAGACGGTGACGGTCATCAATCTGCGGTCCGTCGGCAAGGATTCGACGGAAGTGGAGATGGACGGCGTGGGGTTTCTGGCAACCCCCGCATTCGATGCCTTGCTGCAGAAATTTCGATTCGGGGACTCGTGGACGTTGGAGCACCTCAAGCGCGCGGCCGAACACGGCCCCGTGGATTGGGTGGCGGAAGAGCAATCGGACAAACCAAGACAATCAAAATGACAAGGAGACCGAAATGAATACGCAACCGTTGGTGACGGCGACGCTGATCGGAACCATCCTGCAGATCGGCATGGTGCTCGCCGGACATTGGATACCCGCTGTGCAGGGCGCCTTCATGTTTGGCGGACTCGGATTATCGTGCATCGCCGGCGCCATTTATGAACTGCGAGCGCGGGGCAGTTGGGGAGGCGCGGCCGTGGGCGGTGTCATCGCCGGCGGCGTGAGCGCCCTCGCGGGGATCGCCGTCTCCTGGCTGCTTGGCGATGTGCCTGCGACGCTCTTGTTGCTCGGCACGTCAGGATCCGCGGTGACCGGACTTCTCGGCGGCGTGGCGGCTCGATTGCTCCGCCCCAAAGCTGCGACTGGCGGCGTTGCCGGTAATCTCTGACGCGGGGAGCCCGTCGGCGGCCTTCGCTACCAGTTGGGATTGGGCAGTTCGCTGAAGACTTCCTTGAGCGCAAAGCCCCAGCGCTTGCGAATCAGGGTGAAGTATTCGTTGTCCATGTCGATGCTGATATGCGTCGCCAGCCGATATTCGTCGCGCCGAATGACGGCAAGATCGAGCGGCGGGCCCACCGACAGATTGGAGCGGATGGTCGAATCCATGGAGACGAGGGCGCACTTCGCCGCTTGCGCGAGGCTGCTGCTGCGCGAAATGACGCGATCGATGATGGGCTTGCCGTACTTGGATTCGCCGATCTGGAAGTAGGAGGTATCGGGCGAGGACTCGATGAAGTTGCCGGCGGAGTAGATATGAAACAGCCGCGGCTCCTCGCCCTTGATCTGGCCGCCCAAGATGAAGGTGCCATTGAAGTCATGGCCGTGCTCGCTCATCGATTCGCCGTCGCGTTCGTGAATTTCACGCAGCGCATCGCCCACCACGCGCGCCGCATTGAACATGTTGCTGGCGCGGTAGATGCGGGTCGGCTGGTCGGCCTCGGCAGGCGGCTCGTGCAATAGATTCACGACGGCCTGGGTGATGGCGAGATTGCCCGCTGACATGAGCACCAGCACCCGGTCGTTCGCGCGCTGAAACGTCGCCATCTTGCGGAACGTGTTGATTTGATCGACACCGGCGTTGGTGCGCGAATCGGACAACATCACGAGTCCGGTGTCGACCAGCAGTCCCACGCAGTACGTCATGGCGGGAAATTCTACCTTATTGCTGTTGGGCCGATTCCGCCACCAGCACGTTGGCTTCCATCTTCTCGCCGCCACCGCCTTGGCGAACGCCGCGGACCGGGGCGGCATCGAGGTAATCGCGGCCAACCGCGAGGCGGCAGTAGGTACGGACCGCAGGCCGCTTGTGGGTGACATCCATGCTCTGCCAGCCGATCTCCGTGCCGAGCCACACATCGACCCAGGCGTGACTCGCCGCATCGCTGGCATCGCCGGTGTACAAGTAGCCGCTGACGTAGCGCGCCGGAATGCCGACCGCGCGCGCCGAGGCCAGGTAGACATGCGCGTGATCCTGGCAAACGCCTTCGCCGCTGCGAAAGGCGACCGCAGCGCTGTCCTGCACATCGCTGGTCCCGGACTTGTAGCGCACCGCTTCAAACACCGCGTCGGCCAAGGCTTGGGCGCGTGCCCGCGGTTCGGTGACGGTGTGCAGCGCCTGCTGCGCAAATGCCCGCAGGTCATCGTTCGGCGCCGTCAGTTGAGTAGGAGCGAGATAGGCGAGCGGCGAGAGCGGCCCGTCGTCCTGGCGGCCCTCGGTGTCGACGGTTTCAACCACGCCGCGCACCACGATTTGGATTTCACGGTGCGGCTCTTCGATGGTCAGAAGGTGCGAGATATTACCGTAGGCGTCCACTTGCTCGAGCCGCCGCCCGGGCGAGGTGATGCTCCACGTGAGCGCGCGCTGGCTCAAGTCGCGACGCGGCGTCAAGTGCAGACTTTGTACGCTGTATTTGACGGGCCGCTCGTAGCGGTAGCGCGTTTCGTGTCGAATGTGCATCTGCATGCGCTTCAAACCTCTGCCGGGGGTAATAGGAAATCCGATGCGATGCGATCGCCGAGATCGCGGACGCGCGCCAGGAATTGCTCGAGGAAACGCGGCAGGCCGCCGGCCGTGATTTCCTCCATGCGCGTGAAGTGCAGCATGGCATGCATTTCACCGGCGCGCCGCTCAGTCTCCGCCGATTGGTCGTTCGACACCGCTCTTAAGTTGGCGTACACCTCCTTGCAGCAGCGCAGCAGCGACCGGGGCATATCGTCGCGCAAAATCAGCAGCTGCGCCACCCGCAGCGGCGTGATCACGTCGCGGAAGGCGCGCCGATAGACCTCGAATGCGGACAGGGCGCGCAGCAGCACGCTCCACTGATACGGATCGGGCACTGCGCTGGCATCGGCGCCGGGCACGAGGTCGCCTTGATGCGCCGTGAGAATGCGCGCGGTGCTGTCGGCGCGCTCGAGAAAGGTGCCTATGCGGGTGAAGTGAAAGGCTTCATCGCGCATCATGGTGCCGATGGTGACGCCGCGCGTTAAGTGCGAGCGCTCCTTGACCCATTCGACGAAGTGGCCGATATCGGGGCTCGGCGACAGGTTCGCGACCAGCGAGCGCGCCTCGAGCCAGGTGGAGTTCAACGTCTCCCAGAGCTCGGAGGTCAAGGAGCCGCGCACCGCGCGGGCGTTTTCGCGGGCCGCACGCAGGCAGCTCACGATGCTGCCGCTGTAGTCCCGATCCAGGCTCAAGAACTCGAACACCGTGCGCGGCTCGACGGTGTCGAATTTCTTGCGATAGGGTTCGTCCATGTGCAAGGCCGTCATGGTCGAGCTCAAGGATTGCGCCAGGTTTTCGCCCGAATGCGGCAGCAACGACATGCGATAGTGCGCATCGACCAGGCGCGCCAGGCTCTCGGCGCGTTCGATGTAGCGCGACATCCAGTAGAGGTGATCGGCGGTGCGGCTGAGCATTAGGTTTCCAGCACCCAGGTGTCCTTGGTGCCGCCGCCTTGCGATGAATTGACGACCAACGAGCCCTCGCGCAAGGCCACGCGGGTGAGGCCGCCCGGAACGATGGTCACATCGCGCCCCGACAAGACGAAGGGGCGCAGGTCGATGTGGCGGGGCGCGAGGTTGCGGTCGGCGAACGTCGGACAGGTCGAGAGGGCCAAGGTGGGCTGTGCGATGTAACGCTCCGGGGTCGCGATGATTTGCCTGCGAAACAGATCGATCTCGGCCTGCGTCGCGGCAGGACCGATGAGCATGCCGTAGCCGCCGGCGCCGTGGACTTCTTTGACCACGAGTTCGGGCAGGTGCGCGAGTACATAGTCCTTATCTTCTTTGCGACGCAACATCCAGGTATGCACGTTGCCGATGATGGGCGATTGACCGAGATAAAAACGAATCATGTCCGGCACATAGGGGTAAATCGACTTGTCGTCGGCGACGCCGGTACCGATGGCATTGGCGATGTTGACGTGGCCGGCGCGGTAGGCGGTCAAAAGTCCCGGCACGCCGAGCATCGAATCGGGCCGAAACACCAAGGGGTCCATAAAGTCATCGTCGATGCGCCGATAAATCACATCGACGCGCTGCGGGCCTTGCGTCGTGCGCATGAACACCGCTTCGTCGCGCACGAAGAGGTCCTGGCCCTCGACGAGTTCGATGCCCATTTGCTGCGCGAGAAAGGCATGCTCGAAGTAGGCGCTGTTGTGGGCGCCCGCCGTCAATAAAACCACGGTGGGATCGGCAACGCCAGTGGGTGCGACGCTGCGAAGATTGTCGAGCAGCACGTCCGGGTAGTGATCGACCGGCGCCACGCGGTGCCCGGAGAAGAGCTCCGGGAAGAGGCGCATCATCATCTTGCGGTTCTCGAGCATGTAGGAGACGCCCGACGGGACGCGCAAGTTATCTTCGAGCACGCGAAACTCCCCGGCATCGTCGCGCACGATGTCGATGCCGGCGATGTGCGCGTAAATGCCCCCGGGGACATCCACGCCTTGCATCTCGGGCCGGTACTGCGAGTTGCACAGAACCTGCTCGGCGGGGATGACGTTTGCTCTGAGAATCTGCTGGTCGTGGTAAATGTCATGGATGAAGGCATTGAGCGCGCGCACGCGCTGCTTCAAGCCGTTCTCCAGCCGAATCCATTCCTCCAGCGGCAGGACGCGCGGCACGATGTCGAAGGGGATCAGCCGCTCGGTACCTTCCTCTTGGCCGTAAACGGCGAAGGTGATGCCGACGCGATGAAACAGGGCATCCGCCTCGGCGCGCTTCTGTGCCAGTCGTTCCGGCGGCTGTTCGGTAAGCCATTCGGCATAGCGCCGGTAGTGCGCGCGGGCCGCACCATCGCTCAAGAGCATTTCGTTATACGGCTTACTGCCCAAAAATCCCCCTCAGATTGAAATTGGAGCAAATTCCCTGCCACCGGCTCGCGGCACCCGTAATCATGTACTTAGCGCTATTGCGCCGCAATGCTGCACCAAATCAAGGCGCGGACGGGTTGGCTGAAGCGCGCCTTTGGTGCGTCAACGCGCGAGCTTTTCGCGAAGCGCGGTCGCTGCCGCGACGTTGGGATCGCCCGCATAGCGCGAGGGAAAATCCGCAAGGAGGGCGCGGGCGACCCACGGCTTCCCGCCGCCTTCGCTGGCGATCCGGGCGATTTGCAGCGTAGCGGCGCCGGTCTTGGGACGAAAGGAGGGATCGGCTTGGAGCCGGTGTGCCACGGTCTCGAGTGCCTCGCCGGTGCGCTTCAGTGTGAGCAAGCGCTCGACATGGTCTTCCGTTAGGCGAGTGATGTAGCGCGGATCGTCCCAGGAGACGACGTGCTCGCAGAGCCAGCGGTAGCCTTCGGGTGCATGGCCGCGGGCCGACAACAGGGCCTGTAAATGTTCCCATGCGCGACTATGTGAGCCCGCGCGACTCAGCCCATAGGCCGCGGTAACCTCAAGCTCGCTGCGATGCAGGGCCTGCTTGCGCAGCACCTCTTCGGTGCGCTCCGGAGAGACCCACACATCGAGCCCGAGTTCGTGGCGGCGTTCATACATGACGCCGGCCAGCAAACTGAATGCCGACAAGATGCAAAACAGATAAATGGCGATTTGCAGCGGAAACCATAGTTCCCAACGCTGCAGCAATAAGATAAGTAAGGCGTAGCCGCCGATGATCGCCAGCACCAAAAGGTAGAGCGGACCCAGAGCGAGTATCAACCGCACCCAGGCCACGGGATAGACGGCCTTGAGCAAATGTCGATCGACTCCGAGAATCGCAACCGACGCCGGGAGCAAGAGCGCCGCGAGCACGCTCAAGGCGATGGCAGCCGGCGTGCCGAGCGAAGTTTGCGCAAAATGAATGGCGACATAGACGATGCCAATGATCGCCAGTTGCGCGAGAGGACGCAGCTCGCTGAACGGATTCAGCATGTTGATGTCGAGCACCGGCGGCTCGTCGAAACCATAAACGGTCTTGTCGAAAAGGATGTACGCGTATTTGAGGAACCAAGACGTCAGAATCACGACCCCCGGAATCGCCAAAAGTCCGCCGCGGGCGAGGAGAGAGAAAAAAAATGAGAAGACGATGATGACTCCGGCGGACCCGCCTCGAGCCGGGCGGATTAGGTGGGCGAGGAGTCTGGCCGGAGAATCCCGCATGAGCCTATTTTATCTCCGATGCGCGCAAATTCTTGCGAAATGTTTGGCTCCGCTCGGTC